>JASIGS010000614.1 GCA_030052355.1 Streptosporangiaceae bacterium
GCGAGGCGGAGAGCGTGGCTGAGGCGAGCCGCAGGCCATTCAGCGGCGAGGTCGGCACGCTCGAGGTGGTCGGCGTGCCGAAGGCGGAGACTGACCCGGCGAAGGCCGTCGTTGCCAGGGTTACGGCGGGCTGCAACCCGGTCCGCGTCGTCACCTCGGCGGACGGCGCGGTTGTCTGGGTGACCGCCAGGGAGAGCGACGCCCTGCTGGCCTTCTCGGCCGCGAAGCTGCGCACCGACCCGTCGGGCGCGCTGCTGGCCGACGTCCAGGTCGGGGAGGCACCGGTCGGCCTCGAGCTGGCCCGCGAGGGCAGCCTCGTCGTGGTCGCCGACTCTGACCGCTTCAGCGCGGCGGGGCACGGCGCGAGCCTGGCCGTCGTCAGCACCGCCGACGCGCTGGCCGGCCGACCCGCGCTGGTCGGCTACCTGCCGGCCGGCAAGTTCCCGCGTGACATTGCGGCCGGCCCTGGCGGGGACACGCTGCTGGTGGCGAACTTCGCATCCGCCCAGCTGGAGACCGTGAACGGCGCGGCACTGCCCTGAGGCACCCGCACCCAGCGACCATGGCCCGGCCGGACCTGGCGGCGCTGGCGCCGGCAGGCTTACGGTGCTCACATGCGCGTCGCCGGTCGGCCGTCCTGGCGGTTCGGGAGCGGGAATGGCCAGTGTTCAGACCTGCACACTGCCCTGTTCGCCAGAGACGCCGCCGGGCTGGGCGTGCCGCCCTGGCCCGGCGTTCCGCCGCCGCTGAACGGGGAGTGGCTGACCGGGGCATCACCGCCGGGCCTGGCGGCGCTCACCGGGGCCACGCTGGCCGCTGCCGCCGGCCAGTGGTCCGCGTGGTGGCGGCAGCTGCTGGCCGCCAAGGTCAGCCTGGTCGACTCGCGCCCGCCGCCCGGCGCCGACATGGCGGCCACTCTGGCCTGGACGAATTCGCTGTACTTGTCGGAGGTGTTCGACCCGCCGGACTTCGGCTCGCTGGCAGCCACGCCGGAACTGCGGGCGGTGGTCGCCGCGACCCACGGTGCCTGGCCGCGGCGGCGAGAGGACCGGTCCGGTTCCTTCGACTACTCGCTCATCCGCGGCATCGCCGAGCGGACCGCCGCGGACCTCGGCGTGCCGGTCGACGCGATGGACGCCAGGGCGCACGTGCTGGACGTGCAGGGGGTCTGGTGGCACGTGGCCGGTCCCGGCTGCGTGCTGTGCTCGCCCGCGGCGACGACCGACCCGGCAGCGGCAGCGGAGCTGCTCAGCGCCGTCTTCGCCAGCCGGCTGCGGTGAGCAGGGGCCGGGCTGGGGTGGCGGCTAGGCTGCCCAGGTGGAGATCAGCACGCACGCAGGCCCTGCGCGGGTCGAGATCGACCGGCCCCCGGCGGCCTCGGTCCTCGTCGCTCTCACCCATGGCGCAGGCGGCGGCGTCGCCACCAAGGACCTGCTCGCGGTCAGGGATGCCTGCCTGGAGCTCGGCGGGGTTGTCGCGCGGGTGCTGCAGCCGTACCGGGTCCGCGGCGCGCGGGCCCCGGGCGCACCCGGGCCGCAGGACGCCGCTTGGCTGGAGATCGTCGCCGGGTTGCGCGCCGAGTATCCGGGCCTGCCGCTGATCCAGGGTGGCCGCAGCAACGGTGCCAGGGTGGCCTGCCGCACGGCGTCAGAGGCGGGCGCCAGGGCGGTGGTCGCGCTGGCGTTCCCGCTGCACCCGCCTGGCCGCCCGGACCAGAGCCGGGCAGCTGAGCTCCGGCAGGCTGGCACGGACGTGCTCGTGGTCAACGGGGAGCGTGACCCGTTCGGCATCCCTGCGCAGCAAGACGCCTCGAGGGTGGTCGTGCTGCCGGGGGAAACCCACGCCCTGTCGCGGAACCCGGCCGCGGTGGGGGCGGCCGTTGGGGCGTGGCTTGCTGAGCTGCTGCTCAGCCCGGCGGAACAGTAACGCCGGCGGGGTTCAGGCCGCGGGGGTATTTGCTACGTCGGTCCCGAGGAACAAGTCCGTCGGCCGGTGCGGCGCGATCGTGGCGCCGCCTGGCAGCAGTTCTCCGGTGTCCTCGAAGATGACGATGCCGTTGCAGAGCAGGCTCCAACCCTGCTCTGGGTGGCTGACTAGGGTTCGTGCCGCCTCGCGGTCCTGGCTGTTCGCCTCAGGACACGGTGGCGTATGCGGGCACATCTGAGTGCCTCCTGAGCTTCCTTAGGTTTTCTTCGCTGGTCGCGCGGGGCCGTGTCTCGGTCACCATGCTGTGTTCTTGATCACACACTACTGTGCCAGACCGATAGCTCGGGACGGCATGGCCCGTTGTGACGGTTTTCAGCACCAGGCTTTGTAGATTTCGTGAAGTCCGCTTTACACGCGCGCGACGGCAGGCGCCACCTTCATGAGGGCGGGGAACGCGTGATCTGCGCGCTTGCCGCGGGCTCAGCCCGCGGCTGGTACGTGCGCTACCTGGGCCCCGAGAGCTTCGGTTTCCCGGCGGGCGGGGAATCCGGTCAGCCGGTGGGTCTCCCGCAGCGTGAGCAGACGCTCGGCCTCGTCGGTCCAGGCATGGACCTCGGACTTGGCCATGGCCTTGCGGCGGTAGATCCGGTCCTGGTAGCCCAGCGGGCCGATCTCGGCGCGCTGGGCAGCGTACGCCGCGCGCGTCACTGCGGTGAGTGCCTGGTCGAGCGCACTGGCGAGCGGGTACTGCGTTGCCGCCGGAGCGCCGGACGCCTGCGCCTCCCTGAACTCCTGCTCCGCTGCATGGGCGCGGGCCAGCAGGTCGTCGAACGTCGCGGCCAGCGCGACGTCGGCGAGGTACTTGGCTTGAGAATCGGCAGTGACCTGGATGCGAGCCTTCTTCACGGCGAACAGCTTAGCGAAAACTCAGGCCAGGCTCTCCTGCCAGCTGGCGTGCAGCGCGGAGTACTCGCCCGCCGTGGTCAGCAGCTCGCCGGGCGAGCCGTCCTCGATGATCCGGCCGTGCTCCAGGACGAGCACCCGGTCGGCGATCGCCACCGTGGACAGCCGGTGCGCGATGATCAAGGCGGTCCGGCCGGCCAGGATCGTCTGCAGCGCGGACTGCACCAGGCGCTCGCTGGGGATGTCCAGCAGGGATGTCGCCTCGTCGAGCACCAGCACGGCGGGAGCGGCCAGGAACGCCCGCGCAAACGAGATGAGCTGCCGCTGCCCGGCGGACAGCCTGCCGCCGCTCTTGCCGACCTGCTCGTCGTAGCCGTGCGGCAGTTCGGAGATGAAGGAGTCCGCCCCGATCGCGCTGGCGGCAGCCACGATCTCCTCCTGGCTTGCGCCCGGCTTGCCCATCTCGATGTTCTCCGCTATCGAGCCGGTGAACAGGAAGTTCTCCTGCGTGATGAGCACGACCTCGTGCCGCAGCGAGCGGTCGGACAGCAGCCGCAGGTCGACGCCGTCGAGCAGGACCTTGCCCTCGTTCGGGTCGTACATCCTCGCCAGCAGCCTGGCGATGGTGGTCTTGCCTGCGCCGGTGGCACCGACCAGCGCCACGGTCTGGCCGGCCGGGATCGTCAGGTCCAGATCGGGCAGCACGATGGACTTCCGGTAGCCGAACCGCACCGAATCGAACCGCACGCCACGGCCCGCCGAGCTGGCCGGCAGCGCGGCAGGCTGCTCTGGCTCAGGCACCGCTGGCGGCTCCTCAAGCACCCCGGAGATCTTCTCCAGCGCCGCGCCCGCCGACTGGAACTGGCTGTAGAACTGCGACAGGTCGATCAGCGGGTCGAAGAAGCGCTGCAGGTAGAGCAGGAACGTGACGAGCACGCCGACCTGCATCTGGTGGTCGATGACGCGGTATCCGCCGTAGAGCAGCACCGCGCCGATCGCCAGGTTGCCGACCAGCGTCACGCCCGGGAAGTAGATCGCCAGCAGCCGCGACGAGCGCCGGTTCGCTTCGGCGTTTGCCCGGTTCAGCTCGCTGAAGATCTCCTCGTTGCGGCGCTCGCGGCGGAACGCCTGGACCGCCCTGATGCCGCCGAAGGTCTCCACGAACTGGACGATGACCGCCGCGATCGTGGTCCTGGTCCGGCGGTAGGCGGTGGCGGACTCGCGTCGGAACCAGATCGACAGCCAGATGAGCGGCGGGAAGCCGGCCATCACCACCAGCGCCAGCTGCCAGTCGAGCAGCAGCATGCCGCCGCCGACGAGGATCAGCGAGAGCAGGGCCGATACCAGCGCGGCCAGGCTCTCGTCGAACATGTCAGAGATCGAGTCGATGTCCGAGACCTGCCGCGAGATCACCCGCCCCGA
>JASIGS010000073.1 GCA_030052355.1 Streptosporangiaceae bacterium
CACCCGTTCCCGCGAGTAGTCGGTGCCGTCGCCGAGCCTGATCAGCCACTGGGCGGCGTAGTCCCGGTGGTAGGTCAGCTCCTTGACGCCCTGCGCGGCGACCGCGGCAAGCACCGGGTCCCGCGACGAGCGCAACCGGCACAGCAGCGCGAGGCGCCAGGTGCTGAACACCACGAGCCGGGCTATCAGTCCGGCGAAGTCCGCGTCCTTGACCTCGGCGAGCCGCACGTTCCTGAATTCGCGCTCGCCCCTGGCGAAGGCGTAGTCGTCCTCCGACAGCCCGCTCTCCACACACGTTCCCGCCCTGGTAAGCAACAGCCTCGCCTGGCCGAGCAGGTCGAGCGCGATGTTCGCGAGCGCGGTCTCTTCTTCCAGCTCCGGCGCCCTGGCCAGCCACTCCTGCAGCCGGTGCGACATGATCAGCGCGTCGTCGCCGAGCATCAGGCAGTACGCCTCGAGGTCGGCGTGGTCCACACCGTCGGGCACCGTGGCGTCCACCCCGGCGAGCGGGTCGGTGAAGCCGGTGCCGAACGCCCACCGGTGGCCGGTGTCGGTCTCCTCGCTGATCGCCTCGTAGGCGGTGTCGAAGCCCACTACGGTCTCCATCTGGCTGCTCAGATGTGCGGGACGGTGTCGGGGATTTCGTAGAACGTCGGATGCCGGTACACCTTGTCGCCGCTCGGCGCGAAGAACGGGTCCTTCTCGTCCGGGCTGGACGCGGTGATATCGGACGCGCGCACCACCCAGATGCTCACGCCCTCGTTCCGCCTGGTGTACAGGTCGCGCGCGTGGTGCAGCGCCATCTGCGCGTCCGCGGCGTGCAGCGAGCCGACGTGCACGTGGTTCAGACCGCGCTTGCTGCGCAGGAACACCTCGAACAGCGGCCAATTGGACCTGGGCTGCGTCTCGTCTGTCACGCTGCTGCCTCCTTCGCGTCCCGGGCCGCTCGCTTGGCCGCGTGCGCCACGGCCGCCTCGCGTACCCAGGCACCGGCCTCGTGCGCCGCCCGCCGGTTCGCGATCCGCTGCGCGTTGCAGGGCCCGTTCCCCGCGATGACGCGCTTGAACTCGGCCCAGTCGATCTCGCCGAAGTCGTAGTGCCCGCGATCGTCGTTCCAGCGCAGCGCCGGGTCCGGCAGGCTCACGCCGAGCGCGCTGGCCTGCGGCACGCTCATGTCGACGAACCGCTGCCGCAGCTCGTCGTTCGTGTGCCGCTTGATCCGCCAGCGCATCGACTGCTCGGTGTTCGGCGACTCGGTGTCTGGCGGGCCGAACATCATCAGTGACGGCCACCACCACCGGTTCGTGGCGTCCTGCACCATCTCCCGCTGCGCGTCGGTGCCGCGCATCATGGTGAGCAGCAGCTCGTAGCCCTGCCGCTGGTGGAAGGACTCCTCCTTGCAGATCCGGATCATCGCCCGTGCGTACGGCCCGTACGACGACCGGCACAGCGGCACCTGGTTGCAGATCGCCGCGCCGTCGACCAGCCAGCCGATGACGCCGACGTCGGCGAACGTCAGGGTCGGATAGTTGAAGATCGACGAGTACTTCTGCGCGCCGGTGATCAGCCTGTCCGTCAGGTCCTCGCGGTCGGCACCCAGGGTTTCGGCCGCGGAGTAGAGATAGAGGCCGTGCCCGGCCTCGTCCTGCACCTTGGCGAGCAAGATCGCCTTGCGCCGCAGCGACGGGGCCCTCGTCACCCAGTTGCCCTCCGGCTGCATGCCGATGATCTCCGAGTGCGCGTGCTGCGCGATCTGCCGGATCATCGTCTTGCGGTAGGCGTCCGGCATCCAGTCCCGCGGCTCGATGCGCCGGTCACGGGCGACCGTGTCCTCGAAGTAGCGCTCCAGCTCAGCGGACATCGGCGCGCTCCTTTATTAACCGATCATTCGGTCAGTAATTATAGCCCGCGGTACCGGCCAGGTCAGCCTGGCCCCTGGGTCAGTTGGCCATGGCCAGGGTCAGCTGCCCAGGGGAGGAGAAGAAAGCGCCGACGGCCGTGCACCTGGTGGGGACGCACGACACGCCCAGCAACGTGTTGCCTGTGGAGCCGGTGGGGACTGGGGTCGTCTGCAGTGTCCAGCGACTGCCATTCCAGACCTCGGCGAAGGACGCGGACACGCCACCTGGCTGGTAGCTGCCGGTGGCCGTGCACGCCTTCGATGACGTGCAGGAGACTCCGCCCAGGGCCACCCCAGCCATGCTGGTGCGGAAGTTCGCCGGGTTGGGGGTCGCCTGGGCCTTCCAACTCGTGCCGTTCCACCGCTCGGCCAGCGTCGGGGCGGTCGCGCTGAAGCTGCTGCCAGCCGCCGTGCAGGCCGTGGCCGACGTGCAGGACACAGCGCCGAACGCACCACCGGGTACCCCCTTCGGAAGCACCACCTTCTGCGCAGTCCAGGTCTTGCCGTTCCAACCCAGTGCGAGAGGAGTGGTATCTCCGGTCCCGCTGTTCTGGTAGCCGACCGCGGTGCAGGCTTGGGCGGAGGCGCATGACACGCCCATCAGCCAGGACCGCTTCACGGCCTTGGCAGCGGTCTGGATGGCCCAGGTGCTGCCGTCCCATCGCTCGATGAGGTCCTGCGGCAGCCCGGCCTTGTTCATGTAGTCGCCGACCGCCGTGCACGCACTCGCGGACGTGCACGAGACGGCGTAGAAGGTGGCATCGGTGCCGCCCTTGGGATTCGGCGTGGTCTCGACCCGCCAGCTCTTGCCGTTCCACGACTCCGCCAGCGGGAAGTCGATGGCGGCCTTGGTGTTGTATTCGTTCCCGGCGGCCGTGCAGGCTCTCGCCGACGTGCACGAGACGCCGTAGAGGTTGTCGCCTGCGGTGCCCTTCGGGGTGGGCATCGCCTGGATGCTCCAGGTACTGCCGTTCCAGCGCTCGGCGAGGATCGACCCGCTTCCGCTCTTGGTCGAGTACGCGCCGACGGCCGTGCACGCCTTGACGGACGTGCATGACACCCCGTGGAGATAGCTGATCACGGCGCTCGCCGGATTCGGTGTCTTCGCCAACTTCCAGGTGGCGCCCGCTGCCGGGCTGGCGACGCTGGCCTGCGCCGCTCCGGCCGCGACCGTACCGGCGAAGCCGAGCAGCAGCGCGAGCGCGCTGAGCAGTGTCATGGTCCTGGACAGTCTCATGATCGACCCTCCCGCCCCTGCCGTACCCCAGTCAGGTGACTGGCTGGCGCGCGGAAATGAGCACCCGCAGCATGCCAGAGCGGTCGAATTCTACGCGCGAGGATGCCCTGCGACCAGGGTCAAAACAGCCAGCGGCGGGTAAGCCGGCCGATCACCAGAACTCGGGTTCCGGCCGGGAATCGAGCTCGCCCTCGCGGGCGTCGAGGTAGTACCTGGCGAAGTCGAGGTAGGCGGCGGTGATGCGGCGACGCGTCTCGGCCTCGGTGCTGCGGTGGTGCAGATGGGCGTGCAGCGCGTCCCACCAGATGCTGCGGCCGATCGCGAAGCCGATGAATCCGGGCACCGGCGCGGCGACCTGCAGCCAGTGATCCAGATTGTCGTGGCTTGCGTGCCTGCCGAGCACGACGCAGTCCGCGGTCCGCCCGCCGCGTTTGGCCACGGCGGCGATCGCCACGGCGTCCTCGTGCCGGTCCAGGCCTTCGACCTT
>JASIGS010000615.1 GCA_030052355.1 Streptosporangiaceae bacterium
CACCTTCTACGTCACCAAGTACGGCACGGTCGTCGTCGTCCCGCCAGCAGGCTACTCGTGGAGCACCACGACGGCCTACGCGGTGCAGGACGTCAACCTCGACGACGAGATGCGGGCGGCGAACCAGTACTTCGAGATGGGGCGCGCGACCTCCGTGCGCGACCTGCTCGGAATCGAGTCGAAGTACCTGGCCATCCCGACGTTCAACACGATCGCTGCCGACAAGACGGGCCACGTCCTGTACGGCGACGTAGGCAACACGCCTGGGGTCACGGCGGCTCTGCTGAAGAAGTGCCTTCCTGCTGGCGGGCCCACCTTCGTGTACGACCTCAGCGGCCTCGTCACCCTCGACGCGTCGACGACAAGCTGCAACTGGGTGACCGCCAAGGGGACACCGGTACCAGGCATCCTCCCGGCCAGCGAGGAACCGCACACGATCCGCACTGACTACGTCGAGAACTCCAACGACTCGTACTGGCTCGCGAACCCGAGCGACCCGTTCAAGGCCTATTCACCGATCATCGGCCCGATCGACGTTGAGCAGGGCCTCCGTACCCGCCTCGGCAACGAGATGATCGCCGAGCGGGTGGCGGGCACAGACGGCCTCGGCAAGCCGAAGTTCACGATCCCGACGCTGCAGGCCATGTGGGAGAACGACCGATCGCTGCTGGCCGAGCTCGTCCTGAAGCCGCTCGTGGCCGCGTGCCGTAAGTCGCCAGAGCAGAAGGCGGCGAACGGCACCAAGGTGAACCTCACGAAGGCGTGCGACGCGCTCACCGCGTACGAGAAGTACGAGAACGGCGACCTGGACGCCACGGGCGGGTGGCTCTTCGAGGTCTGGTACAACGTCCCGTTCTACGGAACGTTCTGGAAGGTGCCCTTCAATGCGAAGCACCCGCTGACCACGCCGAACGGGCTGAACACCGCCAACCGGAACGTCCTGAAGAACCTGGCCACCGCCGTGCTCGAGCTCGAGGCGCAGCACATCCCGCTCACCGCCTCCTTCGGCCAGGTCCAGCACTCGACCAAGGGCAGTGACGTGATCCCGATCCACGGCTGCGAAACAGGATGCTTCAACGCCATCTATCCCGGCCTCGGGAACAACAACCCGTTCTACCCCGGCGACTACGGCGAGGTCGGTGACGGCTCGTCGCTGGTCATGACGACGGAACTGACCCGCAACGGCCCCGTCTCTGAGGGCATCGTCACCTACTCGCAGGCGACCAATCCGCTCTCGCCGTACTACGCCAACATGACCAAGCTCTACTCGAAGAAGAAGTGGGTGCCGTTCGCCTACACGGCCAAGCAGCTGGCAGCCCTGAAAGGCACGACGACCGTGGTGCTCAAGACCTGACAGCTCCGGTGCACCGGCGCTGCCAGGCCAGCACGCTAGAAGTGCCAGTAGATGAGCGGCAAGGCGCGATAGTCCCGCTCGTCGTTGCCCAGGCCCAACCGGAAGTGCCCGCCGCCAGCCGAGCCCGCTTGGCCCGGCGTGCCACAACCAGATGGCGACGCCCAGCACCGTGCCGCGGTCAGACCGGTCAGCGGCGAGGACGATGACCAGCCGCCGCCCGGCTGGAGCGTCGGTGACCACGTCGGCCTGGTCAACGGCGACGAACTCGGATTCGGCGAGGGCGTCCAGCTCGGACTGGGCGACGACGGGCTCGGACTCGGGCTGGGTGACGGCGGTCTCGAGCTCGGGCTGGGCGACGAGGGTCTCGGGTTCGGGCTGGGAGAATTCCGCGGCGGGCCCGGGCTCGATGAGCGGGACGGCGTGGCGCTGCTGCTACGGGTGGACGGCGACGGCGTCGGACTGGGGCGCCACGCTGCCGCCTTCGAGCTGTGTGGAGACGGAACAGGTTGCCAGTTAACTGACTGGCGCTTGTGCTTGCCGTGCGAATGGCTGACCACGGTGGCGTGCGGCTGCGACGGCTGCGACAGGAACAGCTGCGGCTGCGGTCCCGCGACCGGCGCCGTTGGCGCCGCGGAGTGAAGTAGCCAGAGCACGGTGAAGACGCCGGCGGAGCCGACCACCAGCGTGCCCCCAACGGCGACACTGGCCCGAAGACGATGCGCGGAAGTCCTGCCGAGTGGTGCGGGAACCGGCACCGGGAACCATCCGAGCTTCCTGGCAGCGCGCAGCAGCCGGCGTGCCGCTGCCTTCTGCTCGGTCGCGGTGCACAGCAGGGAAACGCAGAGCAGGACTTTCCCAGGGGCGCGGAGAGCGACGGCCCGAAGTCCCCGGGGAAGGTGCCGCTCCACGAATGAGCTCGCGGGTTCCCGCTGCGCGTACTCACACAGGGCGGCGTACCAGTCGGCCGGGCTGCCGCCCTCGTCACCGATCAGGCATAGCACGTCGTCGCCAGCGACACTGACCTTGACGACCCTGCCGTGGTAGGTGGGCCGGCGGGCGACGGCAAATAACTCGGCGGGAACCGACGCGGAGGCAAAGAGGTCGGCGAAACTGCCACGCCCTGCTGTGGTTCTGGCGGCTGGGCGTGCCGAGACGCCGCGATCGGCTCGGCGGGCCGGTCGTTGCGCGCGACCGTGCTTGCTGTGCTGTGGTCTGCGACGCCTCATCGCTATCCCCCCGTAAGCGCCGGGTCACAATTCGTAATGCCCGGGTCACGCACGCATCGTACCTCTTCGGTACCTAAACCGCCTTCCCCCTTTTCAGACCTGGCGGTCGTCGCGGGGCTTGCCGATCGTCTGGCCCACGATCCGGCCCCAGCCTGGCTTGTCAGGGTCGGGGCGTGCCTCGGCGGTCACTTCCCGGCTCGCAGCTTTCGGCTGTGCGGTTTCCGCTGTCGCTTGTGCGTCTGCCGCGTGTGCGTTTGACGCCGGCTGCGGGGTGACGGTTGCCGGCTGTGCGGTTTCCGCTGTTGCCGGTGCGGCGGCCGCAGTCGCGAGTGCGGCGGCCGCTCTCTGCTTATCTGCGAGCTCGGCCGCCGCCTGCGCGCGTTTCTTGCTGCCTCTGCGAAACAGGCCCATGAGCGGGATGCTAGACCGCCGGCTGGCGATCTGGTGACGTTTGTAGCCGCCACATCCCTAGTGCTTGATATGTGACGCGGGCGCCGCGGGCGGAAGGATCCAACGGGCCGGGCCGACGGCTGCCAAGCCGTCGGCCCGCCCGTTCTCTGAGCCCGGTTGCTGCTGGTTAGATCCTGATGTGCGCGTTCGCGCTGATGGTCTGCTCCAGGATCTGCGGATTAGCTGTCTGGTCACACTGGTGGCTGGCGTTGCGCGTGAGGACTGCGAGCGAGGTGACCACGGCCGACCCGGAGCCGGTGATCCCCGTGTACTGGCCGGTGCCGTCGTTGATCGTCAGGTTGACCTTGGTAACGACGCTGGCCAGGCACGTCAGCGGGTTGAGTGACTGCCTGACCACGTGACCCGTCCCGTGGTGGACGCTGAAGGTGCCCGTCGGGAACTTGACGGTGTCGGTGGTGGCACCGGCGATGTCCACGCCGCCGGCTG
>JASIGS010000616.1 GCA_030052355.1 Streptosporangiaceae bacterium
CGGCGGACGGCCAGCGACGACGGGACGTTCTGCTATGCGTTCTTCAAGGCTGTCGCGCTGCGATAGCCACCGCTGGCTCAGGCCAGAGCGCGAAGTGCCTGCGCTATCGGCTCGAGGACTGCCGGGGTGTGCGGCGGCGCGAGCGTCACGATCGCGAGCTGCAGGCCGACCTCACCCAGCCCCGCGGCGATCGCCGCGGTCTGCGCCGGATCACCGTTGAACGGCACGTGACTGGACAGCAGGATCTCGCCTGCGTCCCGGCCGATGTCGGCGCAGTGCTGGTGCAGCACGTCCCTTGCCCTCGCGAACTGCTCGGGCGTGCCGCCGACGAAGTTCCAGTGCTGGGCGAACCGCGCCGCGGTCCGCAGCGTTCGCTTCTCGCCGCTGCCGCCCACGCAGATCGGCGGGTGCGGCTTCTGCACCGGCTTGGGCTCACACCGGGCGTCGGTCAGCTCGAAGTAGGCGCCCTTGAACGTCGTGGTCTCCTGCGACAGCAGGCCGGTGATGACCTCGCAGGCTTCCTCGAACCGGTCGCTCCGCTGCCTGGGCGTGCCGAGCTCGATCCCGTACGCGCCGGACTCCTGCTCGTTCCATCCCGCCCCGATGCCCAGCTCCAGGCGGCCGCCGGACACGATGTCGAGCGTCGCCGCCATGTTGGCAAGGATCGCCGGGTGCCGGTAGTGGATGCCGGTGACGAGCGTGCCGAACCGAAGCCGGCGGGTCGCCTGCGCGAGGGCGGCCAGGGTCATCCAGCCCTCCAGGCACGGGCCGTCGGTGTCGCCCCTGATCGGATAGAAGTGGTCGAACGTCCAGCCGGACTCGAAGATCTCGATGTCGTCGGCGGCACGCCATACGTCGAGCATGGCGTCCCACGTCGTGTGCTGCGGAGCTGTCTTGAAGGCGAAGCGCATGCCCCAACGCTACGCCGCCGGGCGGAAGGCCGGCGCCGAACAGGCGGGCCGTGACCGGAGTAGCTTCGGGTGTGCCGGCCACGCCATCTCTTAGAGGATCATGAACAACAAACTCGGTCTTCGCACCCGTGGCGAGCTCGTGCGCGTCAACGGCGTGGAGCTGTTCGTCCGCCGGTTCGGCGATCCGGCGTTGCCGATGCTCGCCGTCGTGCACGGCGGTCCCACCTGGGACCACAGTTACCTCCTGCCCGCGGTCGGCGAGCTGGCGGACGTCGCCCACGTCGTGCTGTTCGACCTGCGCGGCTGCGGCCAGAGCTCCAGGACGCCGCCTGCCGGGACCCTTCCGGCCGCGGCGTTGCAGCCTCAGTACCTGGCCGATGACGTCGCCGCGCTCGTGGCGCATCTCGGCGCGGCGCGGGTGGACGTGCTCGGCTTCTCCTACGGTGGCGGTGTCGCCATGCGGGTCGTGGAGCAGCATCCTGAGCTCGTCCGCAGCGTGATTCTCGCGTCGACCACTGCCTACCGGGATTACCAGGACGAGCTGGACGCGTCTGCCGACTATCTCAGCAGGCTCCCGCTGTGCTCGCGGGTCGCGTGGGACGATCCCGTCCTCGCCGGCCCCCGTGCTCCCGACGGGGCGCTGAGCAAGGCCATGGCCTACGGCTCGGCACCGCACGACATCTGGCGTCTTGACCGGATGTCCGAGTGGCATCGGGTGCTGGCGGGCATCCGTTTCAGCAGCGACTGGAACGAGCCCCATGCCCGGGGGCTGCTCCGGCCAGCGGCGCCCGACGACGCGCCGCGCGTGCTGCGGGACTGGGGCGGGCCTGTGCTCATCCTGCACGGCAGCCGTGAGATGGCGTTCCCGGTCGGCGTCGCCAGGCGACTGCACGCCGAGGTCCCGGCAAGCACCCTGGCCGAGATTCCGGACGCCTCGCACATGGCACACTTCGACAACCCGCGGCTCTGGCTCACCGCGATCCGCCAGTTCCTTACTCCCCCGGCCGCCGCGAGCTAGACCGCCCTGCGACCGGGCCGCGGCCGGCCCGGTCAGCTTGTCAGCAGTGTGTCCCGTACGTGAACACAGGGAACCGGCCGTAGATTGACGGAATGATGTCCTATCTCACCCTCTCGCAGCGCCTTGAAGAGCAGCTGGCGGATGCCTCGCCCGGCGACCTCGTGCCGTCTGAGAACGAGCTCGCCCGGTACCACAAGGTGAACCGGCTGACCGCACGTGCCGCGCTGCAAGAGCTTGAGCGGCGCCACCTGGTCAGGCGGATCCAGGGTCGGGGCACGTTTGTCTCGCGCCGTCTTGACTACCGGATAACGACACACGGCCCGGCGTCGTTCACCGACATCGTGCGCAGCGCGGGCGGGAATCCGGCCACGACCACCGACGAAGTACTCGTCCGCACGCCGACCCCGGACGAGCGCCGGTCACTCAAGCTGGCTCCGCGCGCCCACGTCGTCGAGCTCCGGCGCCGGCGCTGGCTGGGTGATGACGTGGTCGGCGTCGGGATCAGCGTGCTGCCCGCTGCCCTGGTCCCCGGCCTGAAGGAGAAGCTCGGCCCCGATGGCTCTCTGTACGCGGCGCTGGCCGACGAGTACGACCTGAAGCCGCGGCGCGCCTGGTTCCGGTGTGAGGTGGTCGCCGCGCCGGAGGCAGTAGCCGCGCAGCTGAAGCTTCGCGGCCGGCCCGAGCTCTTTCACAACTGCGGCCGCCTGGAGTCGGAGCGCCTTGGCATCCCGGTCGAGGTCAACGACGGATGGCTGCGAACCGACCTGTTCAACGTCGTCATCGAGGTGGGCGATTTTCAGTAGCGCCAGGCCGCCTGCCTTGACACCCGTGGCGGCAGCTTGTTTAGATGACCTATACAAGCTTCGTGTTTCTCGGCCACCGGAGTCCGCAGTCCAGAGCGAGTAACGGAGTTGTGTCATGGTCAGCGGAGCGATGCGGCAGCCCGCCGGTCCTGTACCGCAGCAGTGCGCGGAGGGCGGCGACGACGATCCGCTACCTCCGGGCCGGCGTGCTGAACTGCTGGCCATCGCCGACGAATCCGAGCTGATAGCGCTGGCCGACCGGTGCCTGCAGGGCGCTCCGGACACCCGGGTCACCGAAGCGCCGGCGGTCGGCACCGTCCCCCTCTGCGTCCGCGAGCCCGTCGTCGGCGAGCGGTTCATCCTGGCCGACGTCCTCGTGACGAGGGCGGAGGTCACGCACCGGGATCAGCGCGGCTGGGCGATGCGCGTAGGTGACGACATCGCGGCCACGCTCGCGGCCGCCATCTGCGATGCCGAGGCAGGTTCTGGTGACGGGCTGGCCGCCGAGGTAGACCTGCTCTGCCGGCGAACCGAGCGCAGGCGCGCGGACGAAGAGGCCAGCGAGTGGGCCGAGCTGGCGCGCACGGAGGTCCAGTTCCGGGACCTGGCGGGATGACCGCCGTGACCATGTCGGACCAGCTGAGTGCTGCGGCGTCGCAGGCAGTGTTCCGGGTCCTGCTGGCCAGCCTGTCCCGTCCTGGCAGCGTCCTGCAATTGCCGCCGGGCTCCGCCTGCCAGGGTGGGGCCGACCGGGACCCGCCCGGGCCCGGCGTCGTGCCGCTCGCGCTGGCGGTGATCGACTCCAAGGTCGCCGCCGTCGGCTCGCCATCCTGGCAGGCGCGGATCTGCCGTGCTACCGGTGCCTCGCCGGCCGGCGTCGCTGAAGCCTCGCTGGTGGCGATCTACGGAACGGCAGACGCGTCGACTGTCTCGCGCCTCCGGCGTGGCTCGGCGGCGGAGCCAGAGGCCGGCGCCAAGGTGGGCCTGGCGTGCCGCGGGCTGACGGCGGGCGGCACCGGCGCAGTGACACTGGAGCTCGCCGGTCCCGGCGTACCCGGCCGGATACGGCTTGGCGTCGACGGCGTCAGCGCTGCCGTGTTTGACGCGCTGTCCGCGGCTAACGAACACTTCCCGGCCGGCGTCGATCTCTGGCTCGTCGATGACCGTGGTCAGGTGGCCGGCCTGCCGCGATCTACCCGGCTGGCGGTGATGTAGGTGGGTTACGCCGCGGCCCGTGGCGGACTTGAGGCGATCCTCGCCGCCGAGCAGCTTGTCCGCGCGAAGCGGGACGGCGGGTCGAGCCCGCCGCTGGAAGCCGGGCAGCTGACCGAGCGGCTCAGCCTGGCCGTCGACCGGGTGATGGGCGAGGCGGGGCTGTGGGCACCGCGGCTAGCGGCGCTCGCGATCCGCCAGACGGAGGGAGACGTGATCGAGGCGGCGCACCTGCTGCGCGCCTATCGATCGACCTGTCCGCGACTTGCGCAGGCGCTCACCGTGCACGCCGACGAGCTAGAGATCCTGCGCCGCATCGTGCCCGCCTACCGCGTCCCGCCAGGCCCGCAGTTGCTCGGCCGGACGCTGGACTATGTCGGCAGGGTGCTCGAGGTGGAGCCGCCAGCCCCCGCCGCAGGCGCAGACGACACCGCCGCGGGCAACTCCGGGCTGCCAGCGCGGCCGGGCGCCGATGCCGGCCACGCCGTCCGCCGGCCCGCCAGGCTGCTCGAACTCCTGCGCAGCCAGGGCATGGTGGCCGACCGCCGCCGCGAGGACGACCCGGAGCCCCTCGACATCACCAGGGAACCGGTGCGACCGGGCGCGCCGCGGTCAGCGCGCCTGTCGGTCATGGCCCGCGCCGAGACGGGCGCCCTGGTCAACCTCTGGTACCGCAACATCCTCGGCCCGGATGGATACATCCACGAGATCACGCTCGGCGAGGTGCGGCACGGCAGGCTGCCGGTCCGGGTCACCCACCCGGTGACGGGAGACCCTGTCTGCATCGGCGCGGTGCGCGCGACCGAGGTAGAGGCCATCGAGGACCTCGATGGCGAAGCCGAAGACCGCGGGCTGTTTGACGTCGGATACGGACTGTGCCTCGGCCACAACGAGCGTAAGGCGATCGCGATGGCCAACCTGGACATCGCGGTGGAGCGCGACGGCGGCAGGAGCCCGCTGGAGCAGAGCGTGCTGATGACCACGGACGGGCTGGACGCATCCGGCTTCCTTGAGCACCTGAAGCTTCCGCACTACGTGACTTTCAGGTCCATGGCGGACCGGAAGGCGGCGATCCGTGCCGCCGCGCAGCAGCAGGGGCCGGCCGCCGACCAGGCCGGGCGGTCCGAGGAATCCGCTCCGGTGCCGACGGGCGTGTACCGGTGAGCGTGAGCGCCCTGATCGCGGCCGCGACAGCCACCCAGTCCGGTCACCTGGACGAGCAATCCAAGCGCGAGATCAGGACCGCGCTGCTCACCGCCGTCGCGGTCCCTGGTTACCAGGTGCCGTTCCCCAGCCGGGAGATGCCGGTCGCCAGAGGCTGGGGCTCAGGCGGGTTGCAGGTGACGCTGGCCGTGATCGGACCGCGGGACACTGTGAAGGTGATCGACCAGGGGGACGACGCCGGCGTCAACGCCGCGAACCTGCGGCGGCTGATCGTCAGCAGCACCGGCGCGGCAGACACGACCGACGCGCGGGCGGCCAGCATCATCCAGACCAGGCACCGCATTCCCGAGGAAACGCTGGGCGCCGACCAGATACTGGTGCTCCAGGTGCCCGTTCCGGAGCCGCTGCGCGGCGTCGAGCGCGACATGCGCGAGCTACAGCGGATGCACGCCGAGGCCGACTACAGCGCGATCTGGGTCAGCCTGTATGAAGACCTGGTACGCAACGGCGTCATCACCAGGAGCACGGGATATCCCGTACTGGTCGCCGGCCGCTACGTCATGGCGACCTCCCCGATACCGCGGTGGGACGTGCCCAAGCTCAACCAGGCCGAGTTCTTGTCCCTCTTCGGCGCAGGGCGGGAGAAGCGGGTCTACGCGGTGCCGCCACATACCAGCGTCGAGCCGCTCGCCTTCGAGGACGTCGCGTTCCAGGTCGAGCGCACCGAGGGTGCGTCCTGCATCCTCTGCGGCGCGGAAGATGCCTACCTGGTGGAGGTTCCCGTCAGCGGCGAGTGGATCTGCAGCGACACGGACTGGTGCGAACGGCGCCGCCCTGATGAGGAAGCCGATGACTGACTCCGTTCTGCGGGTAGACGGACTGACCAAGCGGTTCGGCCGCGTGCTGGCGTGCCAGGACGTCGGATTCGAGGTGGCGCCGGGCGAGGCTCTCGGCATCATCGGCGAGTCTGGCTCCGGCAAGACGACGGTGCTGCAGTGCATCGGGGGCGACGTCACGCCGGACGCCGGGACCGCACTGCTCCGGCAGGACGCGACGGTGCTCGATCTCTTCGCGCTCGGGGCCGCGGAGCGCAGGGCGCTGCGGATCGCCACCGTCTCCATCGTGTACCAAGATCCCGCCCAGGGCCTGAACATGCGGATCTCCGCGGGCGGCAACATCGCCGAACGGCTGATCGCGGCCGGCTGGCGTAACTTCGGCCAGCTGCGGGCCAGGGCCGCAGAGCTGCTCGGCCGCGTCGATGTGCCGCTTGACCGCATGGACGATCCGGTCGGCACGTTCTCCGGCGGCATGATGCAGCGGGTGCAGCTGGCCAAGGCGGTCGCCAACAATCCGGCCCTGCTGCTCCTGGACGAGCCGACGACCGGGCTGGACGCCTCGATCGCGGCCGGCGTGCTCGACCTGATCAGGGACCTGCTCGAGGAAACCGGCGTCACCGCGCTGGTGGTCAGCCACGACATGACGGTGATCTCGATGCTCACGTCCCGGGCCGTGGTACTGAGCGACGGGCGCATGGTGGAAGCGGGCCTGACCGACCAGCTGCTGGACGACCCGCAGCACCCCTACAGTCAGCATCTGGTGGCGGCGGCCAGGGGGTGGCTGGCATGACCGAGACGATTCTGGACGTGCGCGGGCTGCACAAGCGGTTCGTGATGCACGCGATCGACCGCGTCGTCCCTGCCCTGCGCGGGGTCGACCTGCGCGTCGCCGACGGCGAGCACGTCGCGCTGGTCGGGCCGAGCGGTGCCGGCAAGTCGACGCTGCTCAAGTGCGTCTGGCGGAGTTGCCTGCCGACCGCAGGCGAGATCTGGCTGCGGCGCGCCGGCTCCCTTCGCACCGACCTGGCCAGCGCCGACGACCCGACGGTAATAGCGGTGCGCAGGGACGACCTGGCGTACGTGAGCCAGTTCCTGCGGCCGGACTTCCGCCGCCCGGTGCTCGACGTGGTCGGCCGCGCCGCGATACGCCGTGGCCTGCAGCCAGCCGGCGCCGCTTCGGCCGCGGCGGCCGCCTTGCGCCGGGTCGGACTCGGCGAGGAGCTATGGGGCACGCAGCCGGTCGTGCTGTCCGGCGGTGAGCAGCAGCGCGTGAACCTCGCTGCCGGAACGCTGTGCCCGCCGCGGCTCCTGCTGCTGGATGAACCGGTTGCCGCGCTGGACCCGGTCAACCAGGAGAACGTATTCCGGCTGATTCAGGATCTGAGCAGGGCCGGCGTATCGGTGCTGAGCGTGTTCCACGACACCGATGCGGTGCGTGCGCTCGCCGACCGCGTCGTGGTCCTGCGGGAGGGCCAGGTGGTCGCCGACGGGACGCCAGCACAGGTCCTCGGCGCGACCAGCGCGGCGTGACGAAAGGACGAACCGCATGACGGAGGTGCCCGGACCGGAGTACGGCAAGGTGCTCACCGCGGCCGCGGACGCCGCCGCGGCTGCGTTCCGCCGCGCCAAGTCCGGCGTGCCCGCCGACGAGCTCCGCCGCGAGATCGGGATCGGCGGTGACGGGACCCCGACCTCCAGGCTCGACGAGATCGTCGACGCCGCGGTCATCGACGCCGCCGCGCCGTTCGGCGTCAACATCCTCTCCGAGGAAGCCGGGTGGGTCGACCGGGGATCACCGGTGACCCTGGTCGTGGACCCGGTTGACGGCACCGCGAACGCACTGGCCGGCGTGCCGCTGTGCACGTTCAGCGGCGCGATCGTGCTCGATGACCGCCCGGTCGCGGCGCTGACCAGATGGCTCGACACCGGGCATGACTGGGCCTGCGGACTCAGCACGGACGGGGCCGCCGGCCCGGCTACGCTCCCCTCGCAGTGGCGCACGACCGGCCGCACGTCGCTCGACGGCGCCGCGGTTTCGCTGTTGCGGCCGCAGCGGGCCAACTGGCCGGCCTGGCGGGTCATCGCCGAGCGGACGGCCCGGTTGCGGATACTGAGCTGCTCCACCCTTGAGGCGATCCTGGCCTGCACGGGCTGCATCGACGCGTTCGCGGACGCCGGCGGCGACGTGCACCGCTACGTGGACCTCGTGGCGGCGCTGGTGTACGCCGAGGTGGCTGGTGCCGTCGTCACGGACGCGTTCGCGCGGCCGATCGAGTTCGGCACGGA
>JASIGS010000001.1 GCA_030052355.1 Streptosporangiaceae bacterium
GGCGAAGGCTGGAAGCTGACCGCGGCCGGCGAGACCGAGATCGGCGGTTCGATGCCGGTGAACCCGTCCGGCGGGGTGCTGTGCTCTAACCCGATCGGTGCGTCCGGGCTGCTGCGGTTCGCCGAGTCCGCCATGCAGGTGATGGGCAAGGCGGGCGAGCACCAGGTTTCCGGGGCGCGTACCGCGCTCGGGCACGCCTACGGCGGCGGCTCACAGTATTTCTCCATGTGGGTGGTGGCAGACCGGCCGGACTGAGCCGCGGTTGTAACTGGCCGGCGAACCGGTCCAGGGCCGCCACCTGCCTGAGGATGACCGTGCGGTCCCGTACCTCGATCCACCCTCGCCGCTGGAACCCGCTCAGCGCGGCGTTGACGCTCTGGCGGGTGCCACCGACCTGATGCGCGAGGTCCTCCTGGCGAAGGCCGGGCCGCAGCGTGCCGTCGGCATCCCTGGGCTGGTTGAGCAGCACCTTCGCCAGCCGGCGTGGCAGGTCAAGGAAGACCAGGTCGGAAGCGGCCTCGGTGAGCCGCCGCAGGCTCGCCGCGGCGGAACTGGCCAGGGCCTGCGCGGCGGACGGCTCGCGCGAGCAGATGTCCTGAATCGCCTCGCGCGGAACCATGAGCAGCTGGCTGGCCTCGACTGTCTCGGCGTCGGCCGATCTCGGGCCGCCGTCGGCGACGCTGACGTCGCCGATGGTCCCGCCGGGGTGCACGATCGTCAGCGTCAGCTCGCCCCCGTCAGCGGAGCGCACGACGACCTTGACCCGTCCGGTGACGACGACGATCAGGGTGTCCCCGGGCTCGCCCGTCGTGAACACGAGCTGGCCGCGGCGGTAGGTGCGAAGCCGGGACACCCCGGCCACGGCTTCTATGTCCTGCGCGGGCACCGAGCGCAGCAGGTCAGTCGTGCGCAAGATACCCAGCACGTCAGCGGTCATCGGCCCGCTCCCTCGGCCACGGCGGTGCTGGCTACGGCAGTCATCGAATCATGCCGTACAGCGCGGGCTCGTGGGAAGTAACGCGCCGACCTCGGCCTGGGCCGGAACTGCGGTTCCGGGCTGGATAGACGAAGCGCCCGGCAAGGTCAGCCGGGCGCTTCGTCGCCCCCCTATATGCCTGAGCCGTTTGTCTGGCCGGCTCAGATCCTCGCGTGGCCCTGGGTGTCGCCGCTATCGGTTTCGCCGGACGGGAGGGGCACTAGCTCAGCCGTCGCTCAGGGCGGCGGAAGGGACCGCCTCGCGACGAAGCTGAGCGGAGTGCTGCGGCTTGGCGAGCCTGAGCTCGACGGTGTCGGCCGGTTCGGCTGTCCAGTTCGGGTGCCTGAGCACCATGTACAGCGGGATCCCGCACCAAGCCGCGAAGAACGCCAGCGCCAGCGGCATGTTCATCCAGAACCACGACATCAGGGCCTCCTCTGGGTGACTGGTTCTGCCGCCCGGCTGCTGCCGCCGAACCAGAACCAACTGCACTCAGCATCGCGCTGGGCAACGCGGAGGTCTGTCGTGCCGCTGACGCGCTCACTGTCGGGTTGCCGACAGTTCTTGGACGTGAGCCGGCGCGCCGGCCGCTCAGGCCGGCGCGCCAGACTGCAGGCATTCGGCGGGCGTGAGGCCTACGGAACGGAAGAGGCCTCGGCCGCCGCGATGGACGAGTTGTAGTCGGCCTGGGTGAGGAACCCGTCGGCCAGGTCGGTCGCCGCCGCGGCCTTGTACTTCGCCACGTAGTCGGCGTGTGTCGGGTACAGCTTCTCGAGCGTGGCGGTGCTGAACGGCTTGTAGTAGCCCTCCAGCAGGCACAGGCCCTCGTCGCGCAGCGTCGTGTTCGTGATCGCCCCGGTCTCCAGCGTCGTGAAGATGGACTCCAGCGTGCTCAGCAGCTCGGCCGGGCTCAGGCTCTCCTCGGTCGGCTTCGCGAAGTTGATCGCCGAGTAGGTCTCCGTCGGCACCTGGATCTCCGGCAGCCGTATCCCGCCGAGTGCGTTTCCGTACTGGTCGCGCTCGACGATGTTGAACAGCGGGGTGGTGTCGATCTCGTTGCCGTGCGCCGGCGCGGTGCCGGTCGTGACCCACTTCTGCAGCGCGGTAAGAGCCGCGTCCTCGAGCTCGTACACGCCCATGTTGTCGGGCTGGGTCGAACCGTTGGCGACCACGCCGAACACGCAGTCGGGAGCGGTCAGCGTCGGGTTCTCACGCAAGATCGTGTTGGCCTCGTACAGCCCCTCGTGCAGGTCGATGTGCGCCGCGCCTGCCAGCTCCCAGGTTCTCAGGTCGTTGTTGTCCGGTTGTCTGGCGTACGCGAAGCCCAGTTCCTCGATGTCGCCCTCGGTCTCGATCTGAATCACGGGCGTGGTGTTGTCGGTCCGGATCAGGGCGGGGAACGGCGAGAACGACACCAGGCCGCTGCCGATCGGTGCGGGCAGGGCCCCGCGGCCGACCAGCATGAACGCGTTGTAGGCGTGGCTGAGCGGCTGGATTGCGTTGACGTAGGTGAGCAACCGGAAGGCGGACTGCGAGTCGCCGGCGCCGATCACTTCCTTGACGTCGAGGCCGCCGAGCAGGGTGGCGCTCTCGTCGCGGACTGCCTCCGCCGCTTGCGTGTAGATGTCATAGGACTGGCCGTCGTTCGTGTCGCCGAGGGCGGCGTAGCGCACCGAGTCCCAGGTCTTCAGCTCTTCCATGCCGGCGGTCTGCGCGGTCACGCCGACGTAGGCGTAGCCCTGCGAGAGAACTTCGTTGTAGATCTCTGACCACACCGGGTCCTGGTCGCCGCCGGTGGTGTCGTTGAGCCACTCGACCACGACCGTGCCGTTGAACTTCGCCGGATTGGTTGGATAGCGCACGAGCAGCCGCGTCGTATAGGGAACGTCGCTTTGCGCTACCGACACGTTCCAGCGGCCGTTCGAACCCCAGAACCCGCTCTCCCGATAGATGTTCGTCGTGCCGGACATCTGGTACTCGCGCTCGGTGTAGCCGTAGCTAGCGATGTTGACCGTCAGCGCACCGGGGAAGTACGCCGTGGTCGTTGTCGCGTCGTATGGGTAGCCGTGGATGCCGACGCCTGACGGGATGAGCTTCAGCGTCGGCAGCGGATTGCTCGCCGCGGACGCGGGCCCGGCAGCAACCACGCCCGGCGCGAGCGACAGCACCAGCGCCATGAGCGAGCCGGCTGCCGTGACGCCGAAGATGCTGCCGATCTTTCGACTGCGATGCCTCATGTCGCGCCTCCCTGAGTGAATGTGTAGCACTCGGGCACCAGTTTTACGCGCGAAACTGTAGCATTGCCATACCAGTTTGCCTAGTAGTCGTCGTTCCCGGAACTTGCGCAGCGCGGGCAGAATGGCGCGCCTCGCGTTGCGCACGGTGCGGGACGGCCCGGGCTCGGTAAAATCTCCTGTGCCAAGCGCGCGTACGTACCGCGGAGTCACGCCGGCCGAACGTCAGGCCGAGCGGCGTCAGCGACTGCTCGACGCCGGGCTCGAGCTGTTCGGCACCGTCGGCTACGCGACCACTTCGGTGCGGGCCGTCAGCGCCGCGGCGTCACTCAACTCGCGTTATTTCTACGAGTCGTTCAGCAGCCGCGAGGACCTTCTCTACGGCGTCTACCAGCGCATCGTCGGCGACATCTTCACGAGGGCGGCCGAGGCGGTCGGGCAGGAGAGCACGATCGAGGGGCAGGCACGGGCCGGGCTTCTTGCGGCGTGGAGCGTCGTCACCGAGGACCCGCGCAAGGCGAGGATCATCGCGGTCGAGGTCGTCGGCGTGAGCGAGCGCCTCGAGCGGCTGCGGCACGACACCCGGCAGGCGCTGGCCCAGTTCACCGCAGACAACGCGCTGCGGCTGGCCGGTGACGGCGTCCGGCTGCGGCTCGACCCGGTGCTGACCGCCCGCTTCCTCATGGGTGGCGTAGTTGAGATCTTGCTCGAGTGGATCAACGGTGACCTCGACGCCTCGGCGGACGAGGTGGTCGAGCACTTCACCGTGCTGTTCGCCGCGGCGGCATACGCCTCGATCGAGCGCGACGCACCTCGCGCTACGGCTGGCGATAGCTGACGGGCAGCCGCTTGACGCCGTTCAGCCAGCCAGAGCGCAGCCGCTGGGCTTCGCCCGCCTTGGTGATATCCGGCATGGCGTCGGCGATCGCGTTGAAGATCAAGCTGATCTCCAGGCGGGCGAGGTTCGCACCGAGGCAGTAGTGCGCTCCGCTGCCGCCAAATCCCAGGTGCGGGTTCGGGCTGCGCAGCACGTCGAACCGCTCGGCGTGGTCGAACACCTCCTCGTCGAAGTTCGCCGACCGGTAGAACAGCCCCAGCCGCTGCCCCTTCTTGATCTCCTGGCCTCTCAGCACGATGTCCCTGGTGGCGGTCCGCTGGAACACGGTCACGGGCGTTGCCCACCTGACGATCTCGTCCACGGCCGTCTCCGGCCGCTGTGCCTTGAATAGCTCCCACTGGTCGGGGTGATCTAGGAACGCGAGCATGCCGTGGGAGATGGCGTTCCTGGTGGTCTCGTTACCCGCGACGGACAGCAAGATCACGAAGAACCCGAACTCGTCAGCGGTCAGCTCGTCGCCGTCCACCTGGGCGTTGACCAGTTTGGTGACGATGTCGTCGCGCGGGCACTGCCGCCGGTCCTCGGCCATGACCATGCTGTAGCTGAGCAGTTCGGCGGCCGCGTTCTCGCCGTCGCCGGTGTACTCGGGGTCGTCGTAGCCGACCATCTCGTTCGACCACGAAAAGATCTTGTGGCGGTCCTCCTGCGGCACGCCGATCAGTTCGGCGATCGCCTGCAGCGGCAGCTCGCAGGCGACGTCGGCGACGAAGTCGCCGCTGCCGTCCGCCAGTGCCGTCGCCACGATGTTCTCGGCCCGCGCGGCCAGCACGTCGCGCAGCCCGTTGATCGCGCGCGGCGTGAAGCCGCGCGAGACGATGGCGCGCACCTTGGTGTGGTGCGGCGGGTCGATGTTGAGCATGATGACCCGCTGCATCTCGATCGCGTCGCGTGGCGTCCCGCTGGCGTTCCTGATGATCGCGCAGTTCGCCTCGCTGGAGAAGGTCTCGCTGTCGCGCGACACGGCCACCACGTCAGCGTGCCGGGTCACGGCCCAGAACCCGTCGTCGTTGAACCCCATGTCGTTGGGCTGCGGGTTCCACCAGATGGGGGCCGCCCTGCGCAGTTCGGCCAGTTCCTGCTGCGGGACCCGCTCCGCGTAGAGGTCGGGGTCGGTGAGGTCGAGACCTGGTGCTATCCGGGGCTCCGGCATGAATGGCCTCCGGTCCTGCGGGGAGCGACACTGCTGGCACTGCAACGCGTTCTAGTCGGATTGAAACATGCCGCGAGCCACCGGTGAACCGCCTAGACGAAAATATGAGAACACGTTCTACTAGGGTGTGCAGCCAACGGGAGGAGAGCTGGGCGTGGGCACTGCGGTGATCGTCGAGGCCGTCAGGACGCCGATCGGGAAGCGGCGCGGCGCGCTCGCTGGCTTGCACGCGGCAGAGATTCTCGGCCACGCGCAGCGGGCCGTTGTCGAGCGCGCCGGGATCGAGGCCGCTCTGGTCGAGCAGGTCGCGGGCGGCTGCGTCACCCAGGCGGGAGAGCAGGCGGGCAACGTCACGCGTACGGCCTGGCTGCACGCCGGGCTTCCGCAGCAGGCTGGCTGCCTGACGCTGGACGCGCAGTGCGGCTCCGCACAGCAGGCCGTGCACCTGATCGCCGGCCTGATCGCCGCGGACGCCATCGACGTCGGCGTGGGCTGCGGCGTCGAGGCGATGAGCCGAGTCGGGCTCGGCGCGAACATCGGTACCGGCATCGGTTCGCCCAAACCCGACTCGTGGGCCATCGACATGCCCAACCAGTACGAGGCGGCCGAGCGCATCGCCCGGCGGCGCGGCCTGACCCGCGGGCAGATCGACGCGTTCGGGCTGCGCTCGCAGGTCAACGCCCAGCGTGCCTGGGCGGAGGGCCGGTTCGACCGGGAGGTGGCGCCGGTGAAGGCGCCGGTGCTCGACGGGGAGGGCAAGCCGACCGGCGAGAGCCGGGTCGTGGACCGGGATCAGGGTCTGCGCGAGACCAGCCTGGACGCGCTGGCCGCGCTGAAGCCGGTGCTGCCTGACGGACTGCACACGGCGGGCACGTCCTCGCAGATCTCCGACGGCGCGGCCGCCGTGCTGCTGGCGGACGCTGACAAGGCCCGCGCGCTCGGGCTTGCGCCGCGGGCGCGGATCGTCGCCCAGTGCCTGATCGGTGACGAGCCCTACTACCACCTGGACGGACCCGTCGCCGCTACCGAGCGGGTGCTGCGGCGGGCCGGCATGACGGTCGGGGACATCGACCTGTTCGAGGTCAACGAGGCGTTCGCCTCGGTCGTGCTGTCCTGGATGAGCGTGCACCAGCCGGATCCGGACAAGGTCAATGTCAACGGCGGCGCGATCGCGCTCGGCCATCCGGTCGGCAGCACCGGCTCCCGTCTCATCACGACGGCGCTGCACGAGCTCGAGCGCCGGGACGCGAGCACCGCGCTGATCTCGATGTGCGCGGGCGGCGCCATGGCCACGGCGACGATCATCGAACGGATCTGACGCGGGGGCGCTGCCGGCATTGCGGGTGAGCGACGGCAGCCGTTTGCTTGCCGTAAACCAACAAGTTACGACGGACGTCTTATAAGACGCATGCCGTCGGTGTGACGAGTGGCACGGAGCGGCGTCACAGCCGATCCGAGGGGGGTCCGCGTTGGTGAAACGCATTCGCATGCTCCTGGCGACGCTGCCGGCAAGGCTGCACATCGCTGGCTGGCGCCGCCGTCGGAAGGCTGTGGCCGCGCAGGACGAAGACAACTTCCTGCAGTGGCTTGACCAGGTCTCCAAGTCCGACTAACCGACGGCGTCTCAGCACCGGCGTAACGGCAGTGCCTTCTCGTGTCAGGCCCGGGTGGCGGCGGCGTCCATATCGGCCTTGGTCAGCAACGAGATGATCCGCACGCCGTCGGCTGCCAGCACATTCTCGCCGGGCGCAGACCGGTCGATGACGCACACCACCGAGGTCGCCGTGGCACCGAGCTCACGCAGGGACCGCGCCGCGTTGAGCACGGCGCCGCCGGTGGTGATCACGTCCTCGATCAGCACGACATTCCGTCCGGCCGGGCTCTCGCCTTCCGCAAGCTTGGCGGTGCCGTAAGTCTTGGCCTGCTTGCGCACGAACAGCGAGGGCAGCCCGGTGAGCTGGCTCAGCACGGTCGCCAGCGGGACTCCGCCGAGTTCCACCCCGCCGAGCAGGTCGGTATCGGCCGGCAGCAGCGGCTGCATCAGCCCTGCCACCCGCCGCAGCAGGACGGGATCGGTCTCGAACAGGTACTTGTCGAAGTACTCGTCCGCGACTGCACCCGATCGCAGAGTGAACGAGCCGCGCAGACGGCAGCGGGCGTCGAGGTCCCGGGCGATCCCCGTTAGATCCGCGTCGGCCATGAACCGATCATGGCGCACAGCCGCTCGCGTGCCGCCGCGCCGGGCCGGTACGCCGGTTAAAGACCTGTTCACTCCTAGGCCTCATATGACGTTGTAGCGATTACGCCGAGAAACGCGCCCGTTAACTAGTGGTTTGTTCCGCCCTAAGTGCTACAACGTCTTGCAGCTGGAGGCGTCTAGCTGTCGTTTCTCAGCCGGTAGCCGAGGTAAACGGCACCGCTCGGGAACCGCCGTGTGTCCAGGAGTTCCAGATCCAGCCGGGTAGCTGCCGGCAAAGCGGGCTTGCCGCCGCCGACGGAGACTGGCACCAGGATGAGGTGCACCTCATCGATCAGCCCGGCGGCGAACGCCTGTGCGGCGAGATCAGACCCGCCGACGGAGATGTCGCGGTCGGCGTCCTGCTTGAGTTGCCGGATCATGACTGGACTGAAGGTGCGCTCGAGCCGCGTCCTCGCGCTAGATGGTGAGGCCAGCGTCCTCGAGACCACCAGCTTGTCAGCGCCCTGCCACATGCGGATGAAGTCCTGGACGAAGGGCGGCTCGCCGGACATCTCGGCGGTCTCCCAGTAGAGCATGGTCTCGTACATCTGCCGCCCGAACAGGTAGGTGCCGACCGGCCGCTCGAGCTCGTTGACGAAGTCCATCAGCTCTTCGTCCGGCGTCGCCCAGTCGAACTTGCCGTCCGCGTCCTCGATATAGCCGTCCGCCGAAGCGATCGCCAGGTAGATCAGCCTGGCCATCAGGAGCCGCCGCCCACTGCTGTGTATGTCATACCTGGTATGACGATATGCAGTCCGCGTACTCATCGAGATAGGAGCCGCAGTTGGCGCGCCGCCCGGAATCCTTCGACGAAGTCGCCGCGCTCTACGACCGGGCTCGGCCGCCGTATCCGGAAGCAGTCATCGAGGACCTGCTCGCCCTTACCGGAATCAGGCCTGGCGATCACGTCCTGGAGATCGGCTGCGGCACCGGCCAGATCACGGTTCCGCTCGCCGAACGTGGCCTGCGCATCACCGCCCTGGAGCCCGGCGCGAATCTCGCCGCGATCGCCCGCAGCAAGCTCGCCGGCTAC
>JASIGS010000074.1 GCA_030052355.1 Streptosporangiaceae bacterium
CCCGGCTCGCTCAAGGCGGGGCCGAGATTGCCTGGATCAGTGTGGACACCGCTTCTGACGAGGGAGATGTACTCGACATCGAGAACGGTGACGCCACGCCTCAGTCCGCGCCGGCCTGGTATGACGCCAGGCAGAAGGCAGGCGCCGGAGAATTAACGCTGTACGTTAACCGGACTAACCTTGCGGCTGTCCAGGCCGCTATGGGCACCCGCGATTACCGTTTGTGGGTTGCTACTCTTGACGGCACTACTGCTGTTTCTGGTTATGACGCGCTGGCGGGACCGGCTGCAGTCCAGTGCCTGAGCGCCGCAATGATGGGCGTGAATGTCGATGGATCCCTGGTATTCGACGATACCTGGAAGCCCAAGACCATCCCCGCGCCGCCCGACCCGACTGGCATTCTCGCCCGGGTCGTTACCACGCTGACTTCGGACGTGACGTCAGCCCAGTCGTCAGTGACCACCCTGAGCACTCACCTGAGCGACACGCTTGCCGCGATCACGCTGTTGAGGGGGTTGTCATGACCATGCCCACCCCACCGCAGCCGACGGCCGCGACCCCCACTTCCAGTTGGTTCGCCAGGCTAGTAAGCGAGGTCACTCCCGATGTCCGTACATTCATAGCTGTCGCCGGGAGTGCCGTCGTGGTTCTGCAGCAGTACTACGGCGGTGACAAGTGGTTCTCGGGCGTTATCGCTGGCCTTACTGTCCTCGGAGTCCACACAATCAGCAAGTCGTCCGGCAGCAGTTAAGGAATGCCGGCCGAAGCGGGTCTTGGCACCGGGTCCCGGCGGCCAGGCCAGGGCCCTTGACGGCGCAATGAGTTGTCCGCAGACGACGTCTCGTGGCTCACCGGCCTGCCCGGCAGCAGGTAAAGCCGAGCGCTCATGTCCCGCATCCGGCCTATCCTGACGCGGTGGTACTGGAATTCCGTGGTGAGATCTGGTTCTGGCGGGGCCCGGCGCCCTGGCACTTTGTCACCGTTCCCGACGAGCAGTGCGCCGAACTGGAGGCGATCGCCCGTGGGGTGACCTACGGCTGGGGCTGTATTCCTGTCACGGCTCTGATCGGCCGGACCTCATTTCAGACGTCACTGATCCCCAAGGACGGGCTGTACGTGGTGCCGGTGAAGGCGCGGGTGCGCAGCGCCGAGCGGATTGAGCTTGGCGACACGGTGTCGGTCCGGCTGTCAGTCGGTGAGTGACGCCAGGTTCAGCCGGTGCGGGTGATGGTCGCTCCTGCAGGCTCCGTAGGTTGTGAGACGATTTGTCCACAGGTCGATGGAGGAGTCCGATGACGAAGGACACCAGCCCAGCCGTCAGAGCCGCGACGGCGGCCGACGGAGAGCCGGCCTCCGCAGGGGTGCTCGCCGACTTGCTCGCTTCGGGTGAGCCGTCCAGCCCCGCGCTCGTCGTTCCCGATGACGGCACGGTACTCACATACGCGCAGGTCGCGACCAGGATCGAGACGCTCGCGCAGCAGCTTGTGGCGCTGGGCGTCCGGCGCGGCGACCGCGTCGCGCTCTCGCTGCCGAACGGCCCCGACGTTGTCCTTCTTCTCCTGGCCATCACCGCGGTCGGCGCCGCTGCGGCCCCTCTGAACCCGGCCTACACCGAGCCTGAGGTCGCCTTCTATCTGGGCGACGTCGAGCCGCGGCTGCTGCTCGTGCCGGCCAGTGGCGCGGCCGCGGCGAACGCCGCGGCCGACGCCGCCGGGATCACGCTGCTCAGCGTCAAGCCGTCCGCCGACGGTCCGCCGGAGCTGGCCGGCGGTCACCGGCCGGGTGGGCCGGGCCGGCTAGCCGAAGCGGCCGGCCCGGACGATGTGGCGCTGGTGCTGCACACCAGCGGGACGACCAGCAGGCCGAAGCAAGTACCGCTGCGCCAGCGCAACCTGATGGCCTCGGCGCACACCATCGCCGGGCATTACCAGCTCGGCCGCGGGGACGTCTCGTTCTGCGTGATGCCGCTGTTCCACATCCACGGGCTTGTGGCCTCGACGTTCGCGGCGCTGGACGCGGGCGGTGCGGTCATCGCACCGCGGCGGTTCACGCCGAGCCGTTTCTGGCCGCAGGCGCGCGACCACGGAGCCACGTGGCTGTCCGCCGGACCGACCTTGCACCAGATGATCCTCGACAAGGCTGACGTGGCCGGCCCGCCGCAGACCCTGAGGTTCGTGCGCTCGTGCAGTTCGGCGCTGTCACCCGCGCTCGCCGAGCGTGCCGAACGCGAATACGCCGTGCCCATGCTCGAGGCCTACGGCATGACCGAAGCGAGCCACCAGATGTCCTCCAACCCGCTGCCGCCCGGGGCGAGGCTCGCCGGTTCTGTGGGCGTGCCGACCGGCACGCAGATTCGCATTGCCGGCAAGACCGGGGCGTTCCTTCCCGACGGCAGCGCCGGCGAGGTCGTGATCCGCGGTCCCGGCGTGATGTCCGGCTACGTGAACAACCCGGCAGCGACGGCCGAGGCGTTCTTCGGTGAGTGGTTCCGCACCGGCGACCGGGGCGTGCTGCGCGACGGCTACCTGTTCCTGGAGGGCCGGATCAAGGAGATGATCATCCGCGGCGGGGAGAACATCTCCCCGGCCGAGGTCGAGGCGGTGCTGCTGTCGCACCCGGCCGTCAGGGACGCCGTCTGTTTCGGGGTGGCGGACGAGAAGTACGGCGAGCTGGTCGGCGCGGCGGTGACGCTCTCCGCTCACGCCGACGTCGCCGCGCTGACCGCGCACTGCCGCGAGCGGCTCGCGGCGTTCAAGGTGCCGGCCACGATCGACGTGCTGCCGGAGATCCCGCGCACGGCGACCGGGAAGGTGCAGCGGCGGCGGGTCGGGGAGTTCGTCGCCCAGCGGGGGATCTCGGGGGGCCAGCCCGCCGGGACGGCACAGCGGCAGCCAGGCGCGGCGGGCCAGGAGGCCGGGCCGTGAAGTTTGCCGTGCTCGGGGCCGGGGCGATCGGCGCCTACGTGGGCGCCGCGGTCGCCCGTGGCGGCACCGACGTCACGCTCATAGCCAGGGGAGCGCACCTGGCGGCCATGCAGTCCGGCGGCGTGCGGGTGCTGTCCCCGCGCGGCGACTTCACGGTTCATCCCCGGGCGACCGATGACATCGCTTCGGTCCGCGATGCGGACGTCGTGTTTGTCGCGCTCAAGGCCTACAGCCTGCCGGAGATCGCGCCGCGTCTGGGAAGCCTGCTCGCGCCTGATGCCGCCGTCATCTGGGCGCAGAACGGCGTCCCGTGGTGGTACTTCCAGTCGCTCGGCGATGCTCCCGCGCTCGCCGGGCTCGAGAGCGTGGACCCGGGCGGCGTGATCGCGAACTCGATCGATCCGCGGCACAACGTCGGCTGCGTCGTCTATTCCTCCACGGAGATCGTCGAACCGGGGGTCATCCGGCATGTCGAGGGCACCCGGTTCACCATCGGCGAGCCAGACGGCCGCGAGTCGGAGCGGTGCCGGCAGATATCCGCCGCGTTCGCGGCCGGCGGGCTGCGGGCACCGGTCGAGTCCAGGCTGCGTGACCAGATCTGGCTCAAGCTGGTCGGCAACGTCGCGTTCAACCCGATCACAGCGCTTACCGGTGCCACCATGGCGGAGCTCGGGGCCGTGCCGGAGACGCTCGACCTGGTCCGCGCGATGTTCGCCGAGTCTGCTGGGGTGGCAGCCCGCCTGGGCGTCACGTTCCCTATATCGCTGGAACGACGGCTCGAGGCGGCGCTCGCGGTCGGCGACCACAAGACCTCGATGCTGCAGGACCTGGAGGCTGGCCGGAGGCTCGAGTTCGAGTGCATGACCGGCGCCGTCATCGAGCTGGCCGGCCGGCTGGACGTGGACGTCCCGTACACCCGCGCCGTGCACGCGTGCGTGAAGCTGCTCGACAACCGGCGCGCGCGAGCAGGTGCCGCCGCCCGGTAGCTGCCCGGGCTGGCGACCGCGGCTTTACCGAACCGAAGTGGGTTCGGAATGGCGCCGTGTCAATTTTCCTGCAACCCCCGAGAAGGCTTGTGTGGTCTAACGGCTCGCCAGGATTCCTGGGATCCGAACCGCAATGAGAAAGGGACGCGATCAAATGAAGCTGACTGTCAGAAGGCCGGCCACGAAGTTCGCCCGGTTAGCCGCCGTCATCGCGGTCACCGTCGTGTGCGTGACCTGCGTGACGACGATCGCCGCGGCGGCGGCCACCCACCCGGGATCGGCCGCTCGCCCGGCCGCGACCACGAGCAGTGGCTGGCACCTGCGGCTTTCCGTGGCGCCTGGCATCACCGAGGCGGCAGTCTGCGAATACGCAGCCGTCCGGGAGGGCGACGACTGCACGCTCTGGCTCGGCTACTCAGACTCGGTGCGGCAGGTTCTGGCCGCCACGAGCAAGACATACACCGGCCATATCGATGTCATCTGGGAACCGGCCGAGTTCAATGTCACACAGGGCACCGCTTATGCGACTAAGGGTCACTGGAATGAATGCAGTCTGCCTTCAGGTTCCGGCAGCCTGGTCGTGACTGCGCAGAATGGCGTGCCTAACTGCGACTGACGGCGCGGCAGAACGGTTAGCATCAGGGCCTTGCCCGGCGGGCATGCGCGCTGCCGGGCAAGGGCCCGCGACGCTCGCCGCAACCGCATATAGATCGATTTTGTAGGCAATACCCTCGGTGCGGCGCGGCCTTGGCGGCCGGGTGCGCGTCGGCCAAGCCGGGGCTGCCGGGGCCGGGCAAGTTCGTGGGGTCGGGACGGCCGTGGCGGGTACAGGTCCCTGGTAGGCAACGCGTGCCGGGCATATCGGGGGACTTGCCAATGAGCGGCGGCTTCTACGAGCCAGGGGGCTTCGGGTCCCCGTTCGACGACTTCCTTGCTCGCATCTACGGCGCGGGAGGCACCCCGCTCGTCCCGGCCCGGCCAGTCGACATCACCCGGCTGATGAGCGGGCCCGCCAGGGAACTGGTCAGTACCGCAGCTGCGCAGGCGGCCGAACACGGCGGGACGGACCTTGACACCGAGCACCTGCTGTGGGCCGCGGCCACCCTGGAGCCGACCCGTCACCTCCTCGCGCGGGCGGGCGCGAACCCGGATGCGCTGACGCGCGGCGTGGAGAAGGAGGAAGGGCATCGCGAGCGCAGCGGCGAGCCGCTGCACCTCACGCCGGGAGTCAAGCGCGCGCTGCTGGACGCGCACCAGATCTCGCGCTCGGTAGGTTCCACCTACATCGGCCCTGAGCACATCCTGCTCGCGCTCGCCGTCAACCCCGAGTCGGCGGCCGGGCGCATGCTGGCGGCCGCGCACGTGACCCCGCAAGCACTCCAGGAGGCGCTGGTCGGCCAAGGAGCGCCGCCTGGCATGGGCGGCCCGCCCGGACCCGGCGGCCGGTCGGGAACCCCGACACTCGACGAGTTCGGACGCGACCTGACGACACTCGCCAGGGAGGGACGCGTCGACCCGGTCATCGGCCGTGACGTCGAGATCGAGCAGACGGTCGAGGTGCTGTCCCGGCGCGGGAAGAACAACCCCGTCCTGATCGGCGAGGCCGGGGTCGGCAAGACCGCGATCGTCGAGGGCATCGCGCAGCGCATCGTGGACGATGAGGTCCCGGAGACCCTCGAGGGCAAGCGCGTCGTCCAGCTTGAGCTGTCCGGCGTGGTCGCGGGAACCCGGTACCGTGGCGACTTCGAAGAGCGGATGAAGCGGATCATCGACGAGATCCGCGAGCACAGCAACGAGCTGATCATCTTCATCGACGAACTGCACACCCTCGTCGGTGCCGGAGCGGGCACCGAGAGCGGGATGGACGCCGGCAACATGGTCAAGCCTGCGCTGGCGCGCGGGGAGCTGCACGTCATCGGCGCCACCACGCTCGACGAGTACCGCAAGAACATCGAGAAGGACGCGGCGCTCGCCCGCCGGTTCCAGCCGATCCTGGTGCCGGAGCCCACCGTCGACGACGCCATCGCGATCTTGCGCGGGCTCCGGGACCGGTACGAGGCGCATCACCAGGTGCGCTATGCGGACGAAGCCCTGGTCGCGGCCGTGGAGCTGTCGGACCGTTACATCACCGAGCGGTTCCTGCCGGACAAGGCGATCGACTTGATCGACCAGGCCGGCGCCCGGGTGCGGCTGCGCACCAAGACGCCGGGCGCGGACCGGCGCGACCTGGAGCGGCGGATCGAAGAGCTTGGCCGGGACAAGGACCAGGCCGTGGCCAGCGAGGAGTACGAGGAGGCGTCCCGGCTGCGAGACCAGATAGACGAGGTCCGCCGGCAGTTCCAGGAGCTCGGCAGGGACGAGCCCGCGGTGCCGGAGGTCACGGTTGAGGACATCGCCGAAGTGGTCTCGCGCTCGACCGGCGTGCCGGTGCGGCAGGTGACCGAGGAGGAGAAGGACCGGCTGCTCGGCCTCGAGTCGCACCTGCACGAGCGCGTGATCGGGCAGGACGAGGCGGTCGCGGCCGTGGCCGAGGCGGTCCGCCGGTCGCGCGCCGGGCTCGGCGACCCGCACCGCCCGGTCGGCAGCTTCCTGTTCCTCGGCCCGACGGGGGTCGGCAAGACGGAGCTCGCTCGCGCCCTGACCGAGGCACTGTTCGGCGCCGACAGCAGGATGATCCGCCTGGACATGAGCGAGTTCTCCGAGCGCCACACGGTAAGCCGCCTGGTCGGAGCGCCGCCGGGCTACGTCGGCTACGAGGAGGCCGGCCAGCTCACCGAGGCGGTCAGGCGACGGCCTTACTCGGTCGTGCTGCTCGACGAGATCGAGAAGGCCCACATGGACGTGTTCAACATCCTGCTGCAGGTCCTTGACGACGGCAGGCTGACCGACGGACAGGGCAGGACCGTCGACTTCAAGAACACAGTCCTCATCATGACCAGCAACCTCGGTTCTGACCTGATTACGCGGCAGGGCACGGCACTGGGATTTTCTGGGAACGAGCCGATCTCCGGGCTCGGCCAGCAGCACGAACTGCAGGAGCAGCTGATGCGGCGCCTGCGGGAGTCGTTCCGGCCCGAGTTCCTGAACAGGATCGACGAGATCATCGTGTTCCGGCAGCTAGACCGCACCGAGCTGCGGCAGATTACCGAGCTCCTGCTCGGGGAGACCCGGCGCCGGCTGCGCGCCCAGGACGTGACCGTCCAGTTCACCCCGGCGGCCGTGGACTGGATCGCCGAGCACGGCTTCCAGCCGGAGTTCGGCGCCAGGCCGATGCGACGCACGATCCAGCGCGAGGTGGACAACCAGTTGTCGCGCATGCTGCTCAACGGGCACATCCTGCCGGGTCAGGCGGTCACCGTCGACGTTGCCGACGGGCGGCTGACCTTCAACACCGCGCCCCAGCACGCCGGAGTTTCCTGACGGACTGACACCGTGACGTTTGCGCGGCAGTTGCGCGGCGACAAATCAGTCCGAAACCGGCGCCGGAGGCCGCGCAATCGTCACGGTGTCGCGGCTGGGGCTAGTTGCCGCCGCCTCCGTTGCCGTTGCCGCCTCCGTTGCCGAAGCCGCCGTGATGGGGCCCGTGGCCGAACCCGGAAAACTGGGCTGCGGCCGTCACGACGACCGTGGAGCCAGCGGTCACCCGGCCGTCGGGCTGGATCGACAGCACGGTTCCCGGCTGCTGGTTGAACGAGACCTGCGATGTCACGCTGACCTTCAGGCCGAGGTCGCGCAGCTGCTGGGCTACCGCGTTAACTGGCTGGCCGAGCAGCGAACTGCTCACCTCGACGGTGGCGGGTTTCGGCGCGGCGGCGACTTTTGGCTTGGACGCGTGGTGCTGCGCCACGGGGGCGGCCGACCCGGCGGCGAGCAGCCAGCCGCCAAGCCCGATGATGACCGCCACGACCGCAGCCGCGGCTAGCAGCAGCGGCCGCCGTGCCGCGAACTCGCGCAGCCGGTGACCGCGCGAGCTCTGCTGCTGCTCCTCCTGCGGCGCGAAGTCGGTCAGCATGGCCGTCGGCAAGTCGTCATGGGTGGCCGGCTCCATCGTCCAGTGCCGGGTCGCGGCGTGGCGGGGCGCCGTCACTGCCGAACCAGCCGGTGCACCCTCCAGTTCGCTGCGCAGCCGTCTGGCGTACGCCGCGACCTGGCGCGCGCTGGCCGGACGGCGCGCGGGGTCCTTTGCCGTCAGGGCCGCAACGAGCGCCGCGACCCCGCGCGGGACCGTCGCGGGCAGCGGCGGCAGCGGCAGCCGCTGGTGCGCGAGCGCGATCTCGATCGAAGTGCCGGTGTACGGCATGGTCCCGGCGAGGCATTCCCAGGCCACGATGCCCAGCGAGTACAGGTCGCTGGCCGGCCCGGCCGACGCACCCGCGACGCGCTCCGGTGCGATGTAGGCGGGCGTGCCGATGATTGTCCCGGTGCGGGTCAGCGGAGCCGATCCCGCCGCGTACGCGATGCCGAAATCGGTGATCTTCACCGTCTCGCCGGGGCCGATCAGCAGGTTGCCCGGCTTGATGTCGCGGTGCACCAGGCCTACCGCGTGCGCCGCGGCGAGGCCGTCGGCTGCCTGCGCGACGATGCCGAGTACCCGGGTTGGCTCCAGCGGCCCGGCCGTCAGCAGTCGCGTCAGGGGCGGACCGTCGACAAACTCCATCACCAGGAACGGCGGCTGTCCGGAACCGCCCTCCTGGTAGTCGTAGACCTGCGCGATCGCCGGGTGCGTCACGGCGGC
>JASIGS010000617.1 GCA_030052355.1 Streptosporangiaceae bacterium
TGGGACTCCGCACGCGACCTGCTCGGCCTGCTGGACGCGCTCGGCATCGACCACGCGGTGCTAGCCGGGCATTCGCAGGGTGGCTTCATCTCGCTGCGCGCGGCGCTCCTGGCACCGGAACGGGTAAGCGGGCTGGTCCTGATCGACACGATGGCCGCCTCCTGGCCGCCGGAGGCGATCGAGCAGATGACCGGCGCCCGTGACGGATTCACGGCGGCCGGGCCGGACGCGGTGGCACCGGGGCTGCTGCCCAAGCTGATCGGCCACACCGAACTGTACGACTCGTGGCTGGCGCGGTGGCGGGCTCAGGGCAGCCAGCGGCTGGCTGGCGCGATGGACGTGATGATGTCCGCCGACGACGTATCGTCACGGCTGGCCGAGGTGACGGCTCCGGCTCTGGTCATCCACGCCGAGGCCGACCCGATCATCCCGCTGGCGGCGGGCCTCGGCCTGCATTCCTCGCTGGCCGGGGTCGGCGATCTGGTCGTGGTCCCGGGCGCCGCCGACCACGCCCCGGTACTCACGCACCCGGACATCGTGATTCCCGCCGTCAAGGAGTTCCTGGACAAGCAGTGAGCGGCCCGCTGCTCGAAGCGGTCGCGGGCAAGAAGGTCACCACCCGGATGGCCATCATTGATTGGTAGCGCGCCGCCAGGCCAGGCGCATGGAGCGGCTGAAGGAGTCATCCGCGGCCGACTCGGAGCACGCCGTCGTTCGGGATAATCGTCAGGTGTCCGAACGGCGGCGTGCTCCGCCGCTGGCGGCTAGCGCCGCGGAGACGAACGAGGCGACCAGCGGGCGGCGGTCGCGGGAGTTCCAGGCGAGCGTGAGGCGGCTGGGCGGTGCGTCGGATATCGGGACGCAGGCCAGGCCGGCCGGGACCGGCTCGACTAGCGAGCGGGGCAGCACCGCGATCATCCGGTTCAGCGCGATCAGGTGGAACAACTGGGCCGCGTCGGCCACTTCGGGCCCGGTGCCCTCGCCGGTGGGGATCCCCTTCCCGCGGGGCAGCGTCTCTCCTTCCAGGTCGGACATTCGCACGTCGGCCTGCCCGGCCAACCGGTGCCCGGACGGAAGAATGACCACGCGGTCCTCGGTGTGCAGGGTCTCGTGGTCCAGGCCGTAGAGGTCGTCGAACGGCGCGTAGAGGAGGCCGACATCGGCCCGGCCGTCGCGCAGGAAGTCGGACCGGTCGGCGGGGCCGCTGAACAGGATGTCCACCTGGCGGGCGTCGGGCTGGTGCGCGTACTCGGCCAGGATCGGCGACAGCAGCCCGGCGTCGCCGCCGGGCTTAAGCACCAGCCGCAAGTGCGCCTGGGCGTCGCCGGCCCGGCGGGCGTTGCGGACGGCGGCGCTGACCGCGTTGAGCGCGTGCCGACCGTGCTCCTGCAGCGCTTTCCCGGCCAAGGTGAGCTCGACGTGCCGGCTGTCGCGGATGAACAGCGGGACGCCGAGCCGGGACTCGGTCCGCTGGATCGCCTTCGACAGGGCCGGCTGGGCGATCGAGAGCCGGGCGGCGGCCCGGCCGAAGTGCAGCTCGTCGGCGACCGCGATGAAGTACTCAAGCTCTCGCGTCTCCAGTTCAACCATGCCTCCAGGTTATCGCTGGATAGCGAACCAGTCTTGGACAGCGCCGCCGCTCGCCACTAAAAATGACTGCATGATCAACCACACGATGATTGTCTCGTTCGACCAGCCGCTGCCCGCCGCCGAGCTCGACCAGTACCTCACGGACATCGAAAGGGTATTGCTTGACACCGGTCTGGTGCAGTCCGTGGTGACCCGGCGGCACATCCCGGTTCCCGGCGAGGAGGCCATCCCGGCGCTGATCGCGACCGCGATCGTGCAGGTCGCTTTGGCCGACATCGACGCGTTGGGGAAGGCGTTCGCCGCTCCCGGCATCGGCGAGGTCATCGACCGCTGGCAATCCCGGCACCCGTACAAGGTCGGCTGGGCCAACCACGAGCCGCTCTTGTGAGCAGCGCTAAGCCGCTAAGGCAAGAAGTCCGGTGGACGGTCGGCATAACCGCTCTCACCCTCGCCGTCCGTGCCCATCCCGTGGATTCAAAGGATCCGGAACCCGGCGTCCACGGACGCATAGCGGACGGCGAGGGCCCCGGAATCCCGCCTCGCGGTTCATATGCCCTGGTCAGCGGGGTGCGGGAACCCAACACCTGCGGTCGACGGCGTAGAGGGCGTCTACCGTGCCGTTCGGCTTCACCGTGATGTCAACCGGAACCAGGACGATGCCGGCGGGCAACGTGGCGCCTTCGACTTGGAAAAGGGTCATGCCCGGCGTACCGAGAATGACCGGCGCGATCTCCACGTGGACCCGGTCGATCAGGCCGGCGGCCAGAAGGGCGTGCGATAGCTTGCTACCACCGTCGACCACGACATCCTCCACGCCCATCTCCGTCGCCATGATCTCGAGGGCACTGGCCAGATCCACCCGGTCCTCACCGGCCACGAGGAAGACGATCCCATGCGAGCGCAGGTATGCGAGGTAAGCGCGAGGCGTCGCCTTGGCGACGAGCATGAGGAGTTCGCGGTCCAGGTGATGGGCCCCGAGGCCGGTAGGCCCTCCCGGCCACGGGGGCACCGTCCCTCGACTGAGGAATGAGGTAAACCAGGCGTCGGGCAGGCGGCCCCGGCTGTCGGTGACCGCGAGCCAGCGCCGAGCCGGCGCCGGTGCTTCAGGCGTGAGGTCCTCGCCTTCACCGACCGGTGCCGCCGCCGGAGGTCGGTCGACTCCCGCCGGCCACACCGGGTTGCCGGGGAAAGGCCACAAGGTGTCGGCGCCGGTCAGGACGACCCCGGGGCCACCTCCCTGGCACAGCGCGCTGGCTCCCCCGATCGCCGACAGCGCGCCCGGCTCGATCGGCTGGCGCCAGTCGAGCAGGCGGGCGTCGAGGGTTATGCCGCTCGACGTCGTCACCGTGGGCCTCACCGCCGTGGGCATGGGGACCTCCTTGAGATAGTCACAGTTCGCCAGTGTTCATGGTCACATTCGGGTCTGACACTCCCGGCCGGACGACAGGCCACCCTCCCCGCGACCGCCCGCGGCGCAGCGTCGATCTCAATGCCGGTCAGGGCGGGTAGCGCAGCATGACCGCTTCGCACCGGCCGAGGGGTGGCCAGAATGCCCAGCGCGCAGTGACCCCGCTCGCTACCTCGGCGCGGTCAGAACGGCTTGCGCATGCTGCCGATGATGTGGCCGAGGGCGCGCTCGGCGGGGTAACGCCTGCCCGCGGCCGGGACGAAACTGGCCGCCGCGTCGCCGCACAACGCCACTCGTCCATGGATCCATTGGCTGGCGGGCATCGCAAATCGGCCGCTCGTACGCCCGCCCGAGGTCGCCGACCGCCGTGGCTACTTCCGGATTGCGCCTGGCGAGGTCGGCCAAGCAGCTGCGGAGCGCGGGCCCGGGGTCATTGCCGCCGACGACTTCCACCGGGCCGCCTGCCGCGCACACGACCTTGCCAGGCACCGGGTAGAACGCCGAAGAACCAGCCCGGCCCGCACCACTCGCGGGCGACCTGCGGACCCGGATGTGGCGCGGCTGCTTCCGTATCAACGGCAGCCAGAGTCTGACCGCGGACCTCGCGGCTGGCTGCGGCGCGACCAAGCTCGGCCGAAGGTGGAGAGCCAGATCAGGTTCACGGAGACGGTGGTCCGGCAACCAGGCGATCGAGAATCCTCCGGCTGTCCTCGCCGGTCTGCTCTTGGTCGAGCACGCCCAGGACTAGGGCCAGGATCGTGTCGGCGAAGATGCTCGCGCCTTCCCAACTGGACGCCTGGTAATCGTCCGGCTGGATGCGGAAACGTAACACAAAGCCATCCAGCGCGGCCTGCAGCGCCAGGGCCAGCCGTTGCGGCGTCCACTCCGGCCGGAGCACGAGGCCGAGGTCGGTGAGCAGTGCCGCGTATCCCTCGGCCCACACCTGCGACCCTTCCCGCATTGCGGGCAGCACCGCCTGCCAGAGTCGGGGATGTTGCGGTAGGAGCGGCCCGAGGTGCATGGTCAGATAGCTGCGCGGGTGAGCGCGAAGCGAGTCGAGCAACTGATCGGAGATGCGGAGGACCGCCTCGGAGAACGACGTGGCCGCGGCCGAGGTGGCATCGGCGGGCATCTGCCTGGCCTGCTCCAACGGGTCGCCAGGAGCTACCTCGCTGACCAGTGTGTGTACCAGCGCGTCGCAGAGAAACTCCTCCCGCGTGGGCCAGCGGTTGAAGAACGCTTTCCGGCTGGTGCCTGGTGCCCGCTGTGGATCCGGCGCGGCGGCAAGCCGAATGACGTCCTCAGTCCGCAGCCAGTCAAGCGCGGCGGGGAAGTGAATCGCCCGGAGCCGTGCCGGCCGCGCGCGCCCGGGCTGGTCTTGCAGATACGCGTCGATTAACTGAGCGGCCGCATGAAGGAACCGCTGCGCAGTGGCGTCATGGCGCGTTGGCCTAGGCGGGCTCATAACACAAATGACGCGCGATGGGGGTACTCGGTTGTCTCCCGATGACTGCGGCGCGCCAATCTCGGTCACAGTATGATCGGCCATTATAGCGGTGCTGATTTCCGGTCAGCAACAGACGAGTCGCCCGGCGGCCAGTTCGCTGAACGCTCGCAAGGAGGGGATAGGCTGCCCGGAAACAGAGCCACGCTCCTCCGACCGATAGCGAGGCATATTTACTATGGCCGACTTAGGAAAACTGCAAACGGAGGTATACGTCTCCGAGAAGGATGCCCGCTGGATCGCCGAGTCGTTCCGCGAGCTGGCACCGCGCGTACGGAATGTCGGCGGCCTGATATTCGCCGGCAAGGTGCAGTGGATCCGCCCGACGTCAAACCGCGTCTTCGAAGGCATCGACGTGGACCCGGAGTTCGCGCTGAACGCCTTCTTCCCCGTAGCCCGTGGTTACAAGGCACGGACCGAGGGTATTGGCTACACCCTTAAGCTCGCCGTCTGGGATCAGGGCGAGAAGCGACGGGTCCTTATAGCTTCCCAGGCCAGTCGGCAGAGCGAGAGACCGCAGGCAAGCGCCGCCAGAAAGAAGCTTGTCGGCATGCTCGCGCAGGCCGATGACACCTTCAAGCGCGTTCTCGTTGCGGAACATTCTTAGGACGAGGGCCGATTGATGCCTCGGATTGGCGAGAACGTCAAGGTGCAATGCCAGAATAAATACTGTGGCAAAAATACCTGGGTCAAGTGGGGATATCCCTCGAACTGCGAGCACTGCGGACATGCTGTCGTGACGCCATGACGCGGCCCGAACCCCTTGCGCCAGCAGAGATGGCCGAATACAACCGGAATCTCGATGACAACCTCAGCGGGCAGGCACAGACTGAACTGCGCGAGCGCGATCCGGCGGCGTTCCAGGCGTGGCTGGACGTTCAGCTGAAGCACGTACCGATGCCGAGTGAGCAGAAGCCAGACATCAACGGCTTCCGTGAGGGTGACCGTGTCCGGCTCGTCCGGCCCTTTGCCGGCGAAGAATGCAGCTTTGATGTCGGTCGCACTGGAACCTTGCTAGTCACCGACACGTCGCCCGCGCAGATACGGCTCGCCCGTGACGGCTTCTACGAGGTCCTCGTTGATGGCGCCGACGGACGTCTCATCGGGGTCCCGGAGGGAAGCATCGAGAAGATCTCAGGTCGCGCACGGGTTGTGTATGACGATGGGTACGTCAGCGTCTTCCCGGAGGATTGACCACAGCTCGCCTCCAGGCCTCGGCAGGAACGAATTGTGGAAGCACTCCTCCTTGCCTCGCGGGCCGTAGTCGTTGTGTCATCCTCGGGCAACGCGATCATCGCTGTGAGCCAGGCTTCGAGGTCGATGGCCTGCTCGTCCGGAACGGGCATCAGGCTGGCGAGCCGGCGCAAGTCAGGTTGACGATCGGGATCTGGGTGAGGCCGAGGGCCGTCGGGTACTGCTGCGCCTGCGTGCGGCGCGGTTCTTGCGCCAGATCCCCCGCGGATGACGCACTGCGAAGCACTGCGAATGGCGGTACCGCCGCATGTCACCGGGTACAAGGCTCTGGTGCTGGGGTCACCAGTGTGATGCGGGTGAGACGAGTCGTTAGAGGCGTGCCGGGCAGGCTCGCCTGGATTGCGGGTGCCACCCTGCTGATCGTGGCGCTGGCGGTAGCCGGAAGCGTGCACTTGTCCTCGGCGTCAGGATCGCGGTCGGGGACCGACCCGGTTCAGTTCCTTACCCTGCCGCCTGGCGCTCGGCTGCCGTCCGGGGCAGAGTGCGCCCGGCTCGTGCGTGCGTCGCCCAGCCCCGAGAACAGGCCGGCGAACGAAAAGTTCAACGACGCCATCGGACAGCACGTGACATTGGCGTTCTTCCCCGCCGGCGACAGCCCGAAGGTGAGCACGCTCGTACCGCTCATCAGCGGCGACTTCACCGGCACAACCGAGGAGATTCTGCGCTGGGCGGCCTGCAAGTGGGGTATTGACCAGAACATCGTCTTCGCCCAGGCAGCGGTCGAGAGTTGGTGGGAGCAGGACAACCTCGGCGACTGGGGAACCGACGCCGCGCTCTGCCCGCCCGGCCATGGTCTCGGGGCTGACGGCAAGCCTGGGCAGTGCCCGCAAAGCTACGGCATCTTGCAAACCAGGTATCCCTACGAGAGGGCGGGCTGGCCTGGTGTTGGCAGGTCAACAGCGATGAACGTCGACGCTGCCTACGCCATCTGGCGCTCCTGCTACGACGGTTACGAGGTCTGGCTGAACAACGAGCCCAGAGGGCAGCGGTACCGCGCGGGCGATCTGTGGGGGTGCGTGGGGCGGTGGTACGCCGGCACCTGGCACACCCCTGCGGCTAACCAGTACATCGCCGTGGTCAAGAAATATCTGCGGGACCGGGTCTGGGAGCAGCCTGACTTCAACGACGCCGCACCTGCGGCCACTTCCCGCCGCTGACGGCGAAGCAGAAGTGAGGCAGGCAAAGGCTGTCTCGGCAATCACGATGAGCTGGCGGGGCAGCCGCTGACCAGCCCACGAAGTCGTTATGCGCATCGCGCAATTGGCGCCGGGCCACTTGCGCACCCCAATTGTCCGGAACGCTATTACGTCAACTGAGGGCTGTGCCCGCGCCAATCCAGAGCCTAGGTTTGCGATCACCGGGGGTGAACTCTGGAATTCCGAAGCTGGCGCCCAGGTGACCCCTACGAATGAGGAGGACGCAGTTGACGGGAGCACCGGCGGCTAGCGGCTGTCGTGTCGCCCTTATTGGATGCGGTTACTGGGGCTCGAAGCACGCCCGGGTGCTACAGGCGGCCGAAGGCGTGGACGAGCTCGTCCTCGTGGACAGCCGCGAAGATCGAATGCGGAACCTGGCCCGCAGCTACAAGATCACCCGCTGCTACGACGCACTCGGGCCGGCGCTTGAGCATGTCGATGCCGTGGTGGTGGCGACACCGCCGAGCACCCATGTACCGCTCGCCCTGGCGGCGATCAGGGCGGGCAAGCACGTCCTGGTGGAGAAGCCGCTGGCGCCCACCAGTGCCGGAGCACGGGCGATGGTGGTCGCCGCGTCCGCGGCCGGGGTCGTGCTGATGGTCGGCCATACCTTTGAGTACAACCCGGCGGTCCGCAGGCTGGCCGAGATTGTGCAAACCAAGGAACTCGGCGACGTCTACTACGTTGACAGCGCCAGGCTCAACCTGGGGCTGTACCAGAACGACGTCAACGTGATCCTCGACCTTGCGCCTCACGACGTATCCATCATCAACTACGTGCTGGGTCGCAAGCCGCTCGTCGTCCAGGCCTGGGCTTCCCGGCACGCGCACCGCCGGCTTGAGGACGTTGCATACCTGCGCCTGTATTACGACGACTGCCTCGACGACGGCGGCTTGTCCGCGAACATCCATGTGAGCTGGCTGGACCCGTGCAAGGTTCGCCGGGTCACGGCCGTCGGCAGCAAGAAAATGGCTGTCTATGACGATCTGGCCACGGACGAGCAGATCCGTATTCTGGACAAGGGCGTATCTGCCCCGTCCGACAGCGACGACCTGACTCAGCCGCCGATGTCGTATCGCTACGGCGACATCATCGTGCCGTTCGTTCCGCCCGACGAGCCGCTGGCCGTGCAGGACCGGCACTTTGTCGAGTGCATCGCCAGCGGCCAGCGACCCCTTAGCGACGGTGAGGACGGGCTGGCGGTCGTTGAGGTGCTCGACGCTGCCGAACTGTCACGGCGGCTCGGCCGCGCCGTGCTACTTGACGAGGTCAGGCCCGCCGATGGCGTGAACGGTTCGTCGCTGCGGCGTCGGGAACTGACGCCGGCTCCCTCGCTTCCGGCACTGCCGCCCGAGCACGCAGCGGCTGCTTCGGCTGTCGCGCCGCTGCTTACCGCGTCCGGCCCGGGTGCGGGATGAGCACGTGCCGAGGCAGAACGTCGCCTGTTACGCGGTTGAGCCCACGCCCCTGGTGACAACCGTGCCGGCCACGCGCACCAGCGGTGCACCATGAGCGCGCCAGGCCGCGAGGCCCGCGCCGCCAGGCAGGCAGGCGTCAGAAGCATGACGGTCCCGGCGGTTGCGGCCGGCCTGCGAGCCTGGCCTGGCGCGAGGGACCAGAACGGTGCACGAGTGCCCGACGGTAGCGGTCCGGTCGCGGAGCTGGCCCGGCCGGCCTCGGCAGCCGGTGACTCCCTGACGGTCGCCGTGTGGACAATGCTGAGCCGGGTCACCGGCCTGGCGAGGGTCGCTGTCGCCGCCGCGGTGCTTGGACCCACCTACGCCGGGAACACCTACCAGTTCACGAACTCGCTGCCCAACCTCCTCTATTACGGCTTCCTGGCCGGCGGCTTCTTCTCGTCGCTGCTCGCCCCTACTCTGGTGCGCCACATAGACGCCGGGGACCGGCGAGCCTCTGAACGTGTTGCTGGCGGCCTCCTCGGCGTGACAATGGCGGCGATGATCGCGGTCGCGCCGGTGGCGATCTTCCTGGGCCCGCTCGCGCTGAGGATCGGGGTGATCGGCGGACCGCGTGCGGTGGGCGCCGATGAAGTCCGCGTTGCTCGCCTGCTGATCGTGACCGTTATTCCGCAGGTGTTCCTCTACGGCGTCGTCGGCACCGCGACCGCGGTGATGAACGCCCGCCGGCGGTTCGCGCTTGCCGCGGGAGCGCCGGCTCTGGAGAACCTGGGCACGATCGCCGTCCTCGGGATGACAGCTGCCCTGTACGGAATCGGCCGGAACATCGGTGACCTGCCCACCAGCGAGATCCTGCTGCTCGGGCTGGGCTCGACAGGCGCGGTCGCGTTGCACGCGGCCACCCAGTGGTGGGGCGCGCGGCGAGCTGGTGTCCTGCTCCTGCCGCGCCTAGGCTGGCGCGACCCGGAGGTTCGTTCCGTCGTCCGGCGCGCGCTGCCGGCGCTTGGACAGGCTGGACTGGAGGCCCTTCAGCTCCTGGCGCTGCTCATCGCCGCGAACCGCCTTCCCGGCGGTGTCGTGGCGTTCGGTATTGCCTGGAACTTCTACAACCTTGCGAACAACCTGGGAACGGCGCCGGTTGCCTTGTCGCTGGTGCCCCGGCTGGCGCGGATGAGCCTGAGCGGGGATGACAGAGAGTTCCGCGACACCCTGGTTCGCGGCCTGCGCCTCGGGTTCTTCATCACGATTCCCGCCGCAGCCGCCTTTCTGGTTCTGGCCAGGCCGCTGGCGTCAGCCATCTCCTTCGGCAGCATGGACTCGGCGGCGGGCATCGGCACGGTTACCGCGGCGCTACGCGCGCTCTCCCTGGCGGTTGTCGGTCAGACCGTGTTCATGATCATGACCTACGCGTACTACGCGCGCAAAGACACGAGGTCGCCGCTGCGTTCGATGATCGTCCAGGCGGCCGTGTGCACGCTGGCCGTCGGGTTGAGCGTGCTCGCTCACGGGACAGCGGTGCTCACCGTACTGGGGCTGGCCGTGTCCGTATCGGTCGTCGCGGCTGCGGTACACCTGGCGATCGGGATGAGGCGGACGCTCGGCCTCGGGGGCGCAGAGCGTCTCGCGCCTTCGCTCGGAAAGTTCGTGGCCGGAGCCGCCATCATGGCCGGGCCCGCCTGGATTGCCGCAACCGCCGTATCCGGCTGGCTCGGGCGACCGCTGGGCGCGCGGATTGGCATAACGGCGGCGGCGCTGGCCGGGGCTGCCACGTTCGTGGCCGTCCAGGCCGCGTGGCGAACTCCCGAGGTGGGCTGGCTGGCCGAAGGCCTGCACGAACTGGGTGGCAGGGCCGCCACGCCGCCGGAGCCGGTGCCTGGCGGCCGGGACAGCGTCGTCGGCTGGCGTCCGCGCCCCGGACCACTCCCCGGACACTACCGGCGCGAACGGCTGCCGCGTCGCCCCTCAGATCGCTGGCTGATTGGGCCGGCCCTCGTAGCGACCGGATGCGCCGGAGTGGCGACCGCGTTCGGCCCTCGGACAGCGCTCATTGCCCTGCTGCTTGCGGTGGTGACAGCAGGCATATGGCGGTGGCCAGCGCTAGGGGCGTACCTGGCCATAGGCCTGACCCCGCTCACCGTGCAACTCGACCTCGGTCACGCGCTGCCCCTCATCAGGCCGAACGAGGCCCTCGACCTGCTCGTGGGAGCCACGCTGGCGGTCCGCGGGCTGCTCAGGGCGCGCACGGGCGAGCTGCTCAGGATCCGCTTGAACCGGGTGGAGCTGGCCATGGTCTTGATGGCGGTGTCGAATTCCGTCATCCCGCTGCTGTGGATGGTGATCCGCGAGGAAGCGATCACTCAAAGTGACCTGCTTTACGCGCTGGTGATGTGGAAGCTGCTGGGCATCTACGTGATCGTCCGCGTTGCGGTGCGCTCAGAAGGCCAGATACGGCGGTGCCTGTGGCTGTCGGTCGCGGTCGCGTGCGTTGTCGCGCTGGTCGCGGTCATGCAGTCGCTGTCGCTGTTCGGGGTGCCGCGGCTGCTCGCCGAGTTCTTCGGCGGCCCCACGGAGTTCGGACCACCCGGTGGCCGGGGCAGCTCGACACTTGGGCTGCCCGCCGCCACCGCGGACCTCATGGTCTTCAACCTGGCCATCGTGTGCGGCTTGTGGGCGCGGTACCGCCGGCACCCGGTGGTGCTGGCCGGTGCGGCCGCGCTGATGGTGTTCGGCGTGCTCGCCGCTGGCGAGTTCGCCGGTGTCATCGGCTTGATCGTCGGCCTGATCTGCATCGCGATCGTGACCGGCTCGGCACGGCTCCTCGGGTGGTCCGTGCCGTTCCTGGCGGTCGGCGGCTACCTCATGTGGCCCGTGATCAGCGGTCGCCTCATCGGCTTCCAGTCGGCGTCCGGATTGCCGGAGAGCTGGACCGGACGGCTGCATAATCTGGAGACCTACTTCTGGCCCAAGCTGTTCTCCGACTGGAACTTCGTACTCGGCGTCAGGCCGTCGGCCGTCGTCGACGTCGTGAGCGCGTCGGGGAACGAGGTCTGGATCGAAAGTGGCTATACCTGGCTGCTGTGGGGCGGCGGCATCCCGCTGCTGCTGAGCTTCCTGTTCTTCGTCTACGTGACCGCGCAGCAGGGCTGGCGGGCAGCACACGGGAACCTGCAGGCACGAAGCGTCGCGGGCGTGGCGACATTCGTGGCGGTGGTCGTCATTACCGTCCTCATGATCTTTGATCCGCACCTGACCTACCGGGGCTCAGCCGACGAGTTCTTCTTTCTGATCGCGCTGGCCTTGCCCAGGGATCGGCATGCCGAGCTGGTCGGCCACCACTACCAGGCACTATCCGAACTGACTGCACGGAGAACACATGACAGTCGACAAGACGATCAACGAAACGGTCCCCGATGGGAACGCCAGCGCGGAGCAGCCGTCGGAGACGGCAGCGAAGCCGGAACCCAGGCAGCGGGAGGTGAAGCTGCCGTCGCCATGGAGTCGGGCCAGCGATCTTAAGGCCAAACTGATGGCGCTGCGCAATGTGGAGCACCCCCGGTCGTCGCTGCGGGGAGGGCCATCGTGGCCGCGCTTCCTGGTGGCACGCGGGGCCTGGGTTATCAGCCTGACGCTCGTCACGGTTGGCGGTGCTGCCGTGCTGGCGCACTCTCAGACCCCGCAGTACCGGTCCCAGGCGGTAGTGAACGTGTCGCCGCCGGCCGTCTCTGCCAGCAGCGGCAATCCGCCCAACATGGCGACCGAGGAGGACCTGGTGAAGTCCGGGACCGTGCTGACGAGGGCTTCCGCGCTGCTGCACGTGCCGGTTGCCGCGCTGGCCAGCGGGCTGTCGGTCAACGTCCCGAGCACGACTACCTTGCTGCAGATCTCGTATTCGGATCCGGTCCCGCGCATAGCACAGCAGCGGGCGCAGGCAATCGCCATGGCCTACGTCTCCTATCGGACGCCGCGGCCGGCCCAGGGCACAACCTCGGCGAGTCACGCTGTCGATAGCACCGCTCCGAGCGCTGACCTCGTCACGGCGGCCCAGCTGCCGACGTCGCCGACCAGCCCTAACTACCTGATCGACCTTGGCGCCGCGCTCATTGTGGGGCTAGCACTCGGCATCGGCCTCGCGTTGCTTCGCGATCGTCTGGACGACCATGTGCGCGGACCGCTCGATCTCGAGGCGCAGGTCGCCGCCCCGGTGCTCGGGGTTATTCCCGGTCTCCGGCGCAGCGCTGGCGATGGCGCTGGCCAGCTCGTCATGGTCGCTTACCCGGACTCTCCCGTCGCTGAGGCCTATCGCGGTCTGCGGACGCGGCTGCTGCAGGCGGCAGACCACCTGGAGGCCACGACGCTTCTCGTTACCAGCCCGGGCTGGGAGGACAAGAGCACGGTCGCAGCCAACCTCGCTGTCGCGCTCGCGCAGTCGGGCCGAGAGGTGGCGCTGGTGTGCGCCGACCTGCGATGGGGGCGGGCGCACGAGCCGTTCGGCCCGGACACTGGGTACGGCCTCAGCGAGCTCGTCGAAGGACAGACCAGCCTGGCCGGGGCTCTGTCGGCCACCGAGGTTCCCGGACTGAAGGTGCTCACGCCGGGCCTGATTCCCGCCGACCCGGCCGCGCTGCTGCAACGTCCCGCCTTGCGCACGGCACTCGGCGACATTAGGACAGGGGCGGATATCGTCGTGATCGAGGCCCCTCCGCTGCTAGCCAGCCCGGACACCCGGGCGCTCGCGGACCTGGCGGACATCATCCTTCTAGTGGCAGACGGGCGCGTGTCCACCAGGACCCATGTGCGACTTGCCATGCACGAGGCCGACGACGTCCGCGGCAAGCTGGCCGGGTGGGTGCTCTGCAACGAAGGCCGCCGCCTGCGGTACAGCGG
>JASIGS010000618.1 GCA_030052355.1 Streptosporangiaceae bacterium
GGGCTCAGGCAGCGCGGCGGGCGGCTGGCCGGCCGCCGGCCGCGCGGCGGCAACGGGGGCAGGACCGTGCGCGCCCGGTGAGACCGCCACCGTGACCAGCCCGGCTCGCGGCACGTCGATGCTCGCCGCCCCCGCCACGACCGGCAGCTCTCCCGAGATGCTGTCCTCGAGCAGGCTGCTTGCCGCAGCGCTGGACACGCCCGTGAATAGCTGCAGGCTCGCGGCGGTGCTGCCTGACCCGCCGGTGTCCCGCAGCCGGACGGTGACGCCGTCGCCGCGCTGCGGCTGGCCGTGCGGAGCGAGCGGGTTGCCGCGGGGCTTGAGCGCGGAAATCGTGGCCGTGGGCGGGTCCACGCTGGCCAGCCGGGCGCTCGCTGGCATCGGCCCGGCGTGGAGGTCGGTGGCGGTCGTGAGCAGCGCGTGGTTGTAGTCCTGGCCGGCCGCCCCGAACCCTGCCACCCGCCAGTCCACGGGGCCGGCCGCCAGCGCGTACTCGAACGTGTGGCTCCAGTGCTGCCAGGCGAAGCTGCTGCCGTCCGGGCAGGTGCGCTTTTCCCCGTCGATCCACACCCCGCACGGCCAGCTGCTGCAGGCGCGCATCAGCGCGATGGCCAGCACGCCGTCGGGGGTGACGAGCCCGCTCGGCGTGCCGCGGTTCAGCAGCGCGACGGTGTGGGCCGCCAGCTCGGTCGACGGGCCGCCAGCGCCGGCTGTGCTGGTTGGGCCGGCTGTGCTGGCTGCGCCGGCGGGGCCCGGCACTTCGATCACCGCGTCATCAAGGTCCGCGACCAGGCTGGCCACCTCGCCCGGCATGTCGTCGGCGGCGACGACGAGGACCGGCAGGTCAAGCGTGCCCCGGACGTCGGTGCCCGGCCTGAAGGCGTCCGCCCTGCTGCGCCTCGCCGGCACCCACATGCGGGCGGGTGCGCCAGTGCCAGCCCCACTGAGTCCCGCCTCAGCCAGCACGCTGGCGGTGAACTCGTTGACCTCCGGCCCGCCGAGGCAGACCCGGAAGTCGGGCAGGTTCGAGTCGAGTTCTGCGTACCCGTAGCGCGGGCCGGCCGGCAGTGAGCAGGTAGCGGTCACTCCCTGCGCGGCCAGCGCGGCCACCAGGCCGCGAGCCTCGCCACGCAGCTCTGGCGGGGCGACGACCTCGGCCACGCCGATCGCCTGGAGCAGGCGCGAACCTCCGGGGCCGGGAACCGCGACCCTGGCGGTCGAGCCGACAGCGAACCACTCGGCCGCCGGGCAGTCGAGCGTGTAGGGATGCTCGGCGACGTCGACGTCGACGTGACCGGGCGGCCGGCCGACGACCGAGACGGCCGTCTGGTACACCGGCAGCCCGCCAGGCACGGCGGCCGGGAACAGCACGCGCAGCAGGTGGTCCTGGCCGATCGAGCCGTCCACGTGGGTGCGGAACTCCACCCTCGCGGCGCCGTCCCAGAGCAGCGTCTCCGCCGTCACCCGCAGGGCGCCGAGCTCGAACTCGGCAACGAGCCTGGCTCCGATGGGGCAGCGCTCCGCGCGCACCCGCCCCGGGGCCGCCGAACTGCCGGTACCGGGGCCGGCCGGGCACAGCAGCCACGGGCCTTCCCCCCAGCGCGGGTGGCCCGGGTGCTCGGGCTGGAGCAGCAGCTCGTTCCCGCCCCCGGCGGGCACCAGCAGCTCTGTGCCGCTGCGCTTGTCCAGTACACGCGCGAGGGTGCCGCCGCGGGCCGGATCTGCCTCGGCGAGGAACGCCTCGTTCTGCACCGCTGGCCGCGCGGCGGCAGGCTGCTCCTGCCAGCCACAGGCGCCGGGCGGCACGACGGCGTCCGGCACGACGAGATAGCTGCGGTAGCCGACGCCCGGCACCTCGGCGGCCCGGAACGTGACGGTGACCGCGGCGAGTGCCCCGCCTGGGGTCCTGGTTACACCCTCCGCGAGGAACGGCACCGTCGTGCCCGACTCGTCGCGCAGGCTCAGCCAGGCGGGCCAGCCGCCGGGCAGCTCGACCCGGACGGTGGCCAGGCCGGACCGGCCAGCCGACAGGGTGTTGGCGACCACGACCGCGATGGCGGCCGCTTGGTCTTGGTCCGGCGTGGCGAGGCTGGCGGTGTCGGCGAGTCCCGCGAGGTGGGCGACCGCTTCGCGGCGCGCCGTGTCGCCCCGTTCCCACGCCTCCCGCCACCCGCCGACCAGGTCCAGGTAGACCTGATCGCTTTCGGTCCCCGTGATCGCGTCGTGGTGCGCTCCGAACACCAGCTGCCGCCAGGCCTTGTCCAGGCTCGCCGCCGGATAACTCGCTCCGGCGAGCCAGGCCAGCGTCGCGAGGCGCTCCCCGTCGAGCACCGCTGTCTCGGCTGCCCGCTGGCCCTGCTTGGTGTCGATGTAGGTGACGTCCTTGCCGGTGTATACGGGATTCATGTCCCGGGTCTGCGGGGTGATCCAGACGTCGCGATCGGCCGCTTCGGCACGGACAGCCCCGAAGAACTCGCTCGGCACCGCCGTCACGAACCTAGGCCAGGTGTATCGCGAGTTCCAGTCGCGGTGAATGGCGGTTACCCAGCGCGACGGGACGACGTGATCGGTGCCCACCGGCAGCAGCACGTTGCGGGTCGCGGCGACGGGGGCGAGCTGGCTGAACTGCTGGTAGGCGTCCTCTTCCGCGGCCGTGAGCGTCTTGGCGCGGTGCGTTCCCCACCCTGCCGAGTAGTGGTTGGCCATGTAGCTCGTGAGCAGGCCGGTGCCGTCCGGGGATAGCCACTCGAACTCGGAGGAGAACTGCATGAGGGTGTTGTCGCCCACCATGTTGTGCGGCCCCCACTGGTGGAACGGGCCCCTCGCCCACGACGACTCCGTCAGGCCGGCGGCTGCCATGATGCCGGGGTAACCGGGGTCGAACCCGAACGCGTCGAGCATCCAGGACGTGCGCGGGTTGCCGCCGAGCACGTCGCGCTGGTAGCTGGTGCCGTACAGGGCGTTGCGAATCGTGGACTCGGCGCAGGTCAGGTTCGTGTTCGGCTCGTTGTAGCTGCCGCCGACGAGCTCGACGCGGCCCGTCCTGATGAATTGCAGCAGGTCGGCCCTGTCCTCGGGGTGGGCGTCGAAGTGCGGCTTGAGGTAGTCGATCTCCGCCAGCACGAACTTGTAGTCGGGATCCCGCCGGGCGGCGTCCAGGTGCAGCCGCACCAGCTCGAATGCGGTCCTGGAGTCGGGCAGCCCGCCGTCCTCGGCTGGCAGCAGCACGCGGGATTCGAGGAACTGGCCCTGGGTGTCCCACCACACCGGGTCGTAGTGAAAGTGGCTGACCATCCACATCACCCAGCCGGTCTCCGCCACCGTGATGACCGCTGGCTCATGCACCTCGTGCTGCGGGCCGGTGGCCGTCACCACGACCTGCCGGGGTGAGCCGGGTTGCGCGGGCGCCGCGACGTGCACCGCTACCTCCGCCGTGACCTCGGCGCCGGGCTGCATGCCGGTGAGCAGAACTGGCTCAGGCGTGGCCACCCCCGGCCCGGACACACTCACAGCGACGGTCGCTGCGGGGTCACCGACCATCGCGTGCCCGGCGTTGACGAGCCCTACCCGCACGATCTGCAGCGGGCGCGCCGCGGTGCCGGCGAACAGGTCAGTCGAGTGCACGCTGGCGATCTGCATATTGTCATGGTCGCACGCCTGCCCGGTCGTAACGGGCCGCGATCGGCCGCTGGCTTAGCCCTCCTCCGCTCTGGCGGCGAGCTGGCGCAGCGCCTGGCCGGTCAGCCGGTGCACGGTCCACTCGTCCATCGGGGTGGCGCCGAGCGCGGCGTAGAAGCCGCGGGCGGGCTCGTTCCAGTCGAGTACCCACCACTCCAGCCGGCCGTAGCCGCGCCGCACGCAGATCGCCGCCAGCTCGGCGAGCAGCGCCCGGCCGAGCCCCCGCCCGCGCAGCTCTGGCGTCACGTACAGGTCTTCAAGGTAAATCCCGTGCCTGCCCAGCCAGGTCGAGTAGTTGACGAACCACAGCGCGAAGCCGGCCACCCGGCCGTCCTGCTCGGCCACGTGCGCGAAAACAGCGGGCCGGGCAGCGAAGAGGGCACGCCGCAGGTCGTCCTCGGTGCCGGTGACCTCGTCCAGCGAGCGCTCGTACTCGCCGAGCTCGCGGATGAGCTGATAGATGGCCGGAATGTCGTCCGGCTGAGCTGGCCTGATCACGGTGTTAATTGTGGCCGAATGAAATTCGGCTCTTCCGCGCGGCGGCCTTGTCCCGCACAATTTCAGGAACGACGGGCGGCTAGATATCCGGGGGCCCGGTGAAGGCGAGGTCGGCATGACTGAACACGCGGCAGTTCCGTTCTCCGAGACCAAGGCACCGGAAGCACCGGACAGGCTGAACCGGGGCGCGCTGAAGCTGATCGACATATCCGCCTCGACGATGGCGAATATCGGCCCGGCGTACAGCTTCTTCTTCAGCTTCGGCCTCATCGTGCTGACGGCCGGCATCGCGGCGCCGCTCACGATCGTCGTGGCCGCGATCGCCATCTTGCTGCTGGGGAACACGCTGTCGCAGTTCTCCCGGGCCCACCCGTCGACCGGGGGCTTCATCACCTTCGTGGGCAAGTCGTTCGGCGGCACCAGCGCGGTGACCACGGCGCTGCTGTGCGGCGCTGGCTACATCATCGCGATCTCGTCGGTGCTCGCGGTCTCCGGCTGGTTCCTCGAGTACCTGCTGAACTACTACCTGGCCTGGAACGTCCCGTGGATCATCTGGTCGGTGCTGCTGACCGCCGGGGCGGTGGTGATGATGGTCCGCGGCGTGGCGGTCTCGACGAAGCTGGCCGGGTTCTTCTTCGGGTTCGAGTTGCTGGTCCTGGTGGTCGTTGCTATTGCCACGCTGATAAAGGACGGCGGCCACCTGTCAGGCATACCGTTCTACCCGAGCCGTATCCACAATGGCTTCTCCGGACTCGCCGCCGGGTTCCCGCTGGCGGTCTACTTGTTCATCGGCTGGGAGAACTCGGCAGCGCTGGCCGAGGAGACCGGGAATCCGCGGCGCAACGTGCCGCGGGCGGTGTTCATGTCCACCGGCCTGATGACGGTCACCTACTTGCTGCTCGCCTACTCCACGGTCTCCGGCTTCGGCTACAACGGCACCACGCTCAGCGCCGCCACCATCCCGTTCATCACGGTCGCGCACGGGGTCCTAGCCGGATTCGCGTTCATCGCCTTCCTGGCCGGCATGACTTCCACGCTCGGGGTGCTGATCTCGGCGGTCAACTCGCAGGCCAGGCTGATCTTCAACGCCGGCCGCGAAGGACTGCTGCCGCGGTTCATCGGCAAGGTGCACCCCGGCAGGCTGACCCCGGTCAACGCGATCTACGTGTTCGTCGGTGTCGCCGGGGCGATCATCGGCGTGTGGGCGCTCGGCCACCTGATCGGCGGCAACACCGCCACCATGAACGGCCTGAACTTCTTCGATGAGTCGGGCACGATGGGCACGCTCATGGTGCTGGTCGTGTACTTCCTGGCGAACCTCGCGCTGCCGTTCTACTACCGGAAGTACCGGCCGCAGGAGTTCAGCGTCGTCAAGCACGCCGTGCTCCCGGTGCTCGGAATGATCGCGATCGCGGTCCCTGTCTACTACCTGGTCAAGCCCGGTCAGTCGGCGCCGTACTGGTGGTTCCCGTACATCGGGCTGGGGATCCTGGTCGTGTCGGTGCTGTACGCGCTGATCCTCGTCAGGCGCGACCCGGCGCTGGGCGAGCGCGTCGGCTCGATCGTGGCAGACGAGTAGGGCCTTCGAGTGGGGCGAGCGAGCAAGGGCTTAAGGGAAGCCCTACTCGCTGCCCTCTTCCAGCAGCAGGTGGTAGCCGTTCGGCGTCCTGGCGTGCAGCACGCGGTACTGCCAGTCAGGGCTCGGCGTCATGAGTTCCTCGCGGTACTGGACGCCGGCCTCGCTGAGCCGCTTCTTGGCCAGTTCGAGGTCGCTGACGCCGAACTGCCAGGTGAGCACCCGGTCTGGGGCGGCGGGTGAGAACTCGCGCCGCCACTCGATGCCGAACTCGATCTGGCCGTGGCCGAGCGCGATGAAGTAGGGGTACTCCGGGCCGTCGTAGGTGACCTGGAAGCCCAGGCTGACGTAGAAGTCCCGCTCGGCCTGCAGATCAGCCACGAACAAGATCGGGATGATCCGGCTGAACAATGCCTCCATAGCGGGAAATCGTAGCGACACCGCCGGCCTGTGGTGACGAGGTGCCCCAGCTTGCGTGGCACGTCATATACGGGCGACGCCGGGGTACCCCTGGGACGCATGGAGTCCGCGCAGTTGAAACAGGCGGTAGTGGGTAGATTACTGTGAGTCAGTAGAG
>JASIGS010000619.1 GCA_030052355.1 Streptosporangiaceae bacterium
CAAGATCGAACGCCACGGCTTGGCCTTAGACCGCACCACGTGCATTCGCTGGGCCATGTCGAGCTGGCGGCGTTCCTGCAGATCCACGCGACAACGGTACCGGGACTGTGGCATGCGTGAGCCCGGGGACGGAGGTCCCCGGGCTCACGCTCAGAACTGCTGGCTGCTATTTGGCCAGGTCGAACAGCGGCTTGCCAACCGGGAAGACCTGCTTGCCCTTCAGGCCGTTGATGACGCCAGCGGCCGAGGTGTACCAGGCGACTAGCGCTGTTATGACGCCGATGATGCCCCCGATCTGGATGAGCGTGGTGGTCGGGAAGGCGACGAACGGCGGTAGCGATGGCTTCTTGGTGGCGAAGTTCCCGATGAACAGGAAGATCTCGGTCAGTTCCAGGGTCAGGAAGACCAGGAACACGGCCGTGTTCACCTGGGTCGCGATGATCAGCATGTAGGTGTTGAAGATCGCGAACGCCAGCAGGATCCAGCCGAGGTCCCGGTTCAGCGCGACCAGGTCGGTAGCAGCTACGGTCGCCGGCACGAAGTGGAACCACAGACCGACGCCGATCCAGAAACAGCCGTAGGTGCTGAACGCCGTCGAACCGAAGACGTTCCTATTGCGGAACTCCCACATGCCGGCCAGCAACTGGCCAAGGCCGCCGAAGGCGATCGCGTAACCCCACCAGTCCGCGCCGGTAGAGGACTTGGCCCATCCTGCGTTCAGCGCGGACAGCAAGAACGTGGTCAACGCGAAGGCTGCAAGCCCGAGTGGTGCCGGGTCGGCTATGCCGCTGCCGGTGGCAACGGCTGCGGGAGCCTCTTCTGTGGTGCTCAACTGATTCCTCCTGAGGGGCTAGCCTGTCTGGCCGCGAGCACGCTGCTGGGGCACGGCAGGCGTGGTGGATGTTAGGACGCTGATACAACCAGGCCATGCATGATCGTCTGCGGGGTGAGCAAACCCGGCAGCGCGAGCGCCATAATCCGTATTTACCGGTACGAACATGGCCTATCAGCGACCTCCCTGTGCCTTCACACTTGGCTCACCAGAACCACGTGGAAGATCTGCCCTGAGCGTAACGCTGGGCAAGCGTTTTCGGGAGACCCATTTTCTGGCGTGGCGAGCTATTTGCCGGGACTGGTCTGGGATGCCGCCCCGGTATCAGCACTAGATTCCGGCGCTTCCGCCGGGGTCGCGTTAGTGTCCCTGGGGCCGCTCAGCAGGCCGGACAGCCCGGCCCGGGTGGCGATCACCACGACCTTGTCTGTGGCGCTGATGAGCCGGTCGGGTGCTGGTGACCAGTCGGCTTCGTCACTGCCCGTGCTGATCAGCCCGATGACGCGGAGCAAGCCAGGCCGGTGCACTGCTGACACCGGCTGCCCGGCCAGCGCCGCACCGCCGTCAGCCGCTACCTCGGCGAGCAGCAGCACGTGCCGGCCGATGGCGATCGTGTTGCGCACCTCGTGGTCGAGCACCGCGGCGGCGAAGGTGGGCGCGGCCAGGTAGGACGTGGAACGCGAGATCACCTTGTCCGCGGCCGTAACGGTCCGTTGCAGCCGCACCGCGAGGTCGTCGTCGTAGAGCCTGATCACGACGCGCGGGTCAGGTGCCAGGGCCTGCGCCGTGAGCGCGGCCTCCAGGTTCACGATGTCGTCGTTGATCACCGAGACAAATGCCTGGCAGCTAGCTATCCCAGCGGACCTGAGCGTCTCCTCCCGGTGTGCCTCACCGATGACCGTGCGGATTCCCAGCCGGTGAGCGAGCGGCAGGCCGGCCGCGTCCGGATTCTTGTCGATGCCCACGACGTCAATACCCAGGTCATGCAGCTCCTGGATGATCGCGGTGCCGATGTTGCCGAGCCCGGCGACGATCACATGGCCGATGGGGGGCGGGCCCGCCGAATCGTGAGCGCCAGGAAGGCGCGCGGTGACGACCGCGGCCGTCACGAGGGGCAGGAAGGCCATGCCATCGAAGGTCAGCACGAACTGGGCTAGCTTCTCCACCCCGGGCAGGGTCGGATCGGTGACCGCGGCACCTGCTGCGTCGAGGAAGGTGAGGTACAGCGCGTTCACCGGGGAAATGAGCGGCGTGCTGGCCAGCAACACGAAACCGACCGCAAGCACGGCGACCAGGGCGGCAAAGGCGACGCCCATCTTGCTCCACAGCAGCCGGCGCATCAATCGAAGCGGAGCCCGCAGCCGGCGTCGCCGACGGCGGGACAGCGGGTTACGCGGCGTGCCGTCGGCGACCGCCAGCACGAGCCCGGCTTCGGCGTCGGTCGGCGGTACCAGCAGCGGGGTGTCGGCGTCGGTGCTGGCAGCCAGCCCGCACACGATATGACCCGCCGCCACGTCGCCGCGGCCGGCGACGTAGAGCGTCTGGTCAGCCATCGGCACCGGGCTCGGCGCCGGCTGGCCGAGCGCCGCGGCGACCAGCGACGGCGCTGCCAGCTGCGACTTCGAGAGCACGGCGCAGTTCGTGAAGAGAGCGCCGATCCGGGCGCCCAGTTCTTCGTTGTAGAACGCGATGACCAGCCGGATGTCTGGATTGAGCTCCCTGACCTGCAGCGCGGCGTGAAAGTTACCGAGGTCGTCCTGGTCCACGATCGCAAGGCCGCGGGCATTGCCCAGGTCGGCGGCCAGAAATTCAGCCGCGCTCAGCTGCGCGCACTCGATGATGCGCACGCGCGGCATCGCGGCGAGCTTTTCGCGGGTCCTGGAAGCGTAAGACGGCACGATGGCCGTCACCGCTAACCCGTACCTGGCGGTGAGCTCCTCGGCCATGCGGGAGGCCAGGGCGTTGGCACCGCAAATGATGGCGTGACCGTCCGAGGCGGCCTCGGTGGCCGGCGCGGTCATAGCCAGCCGGTGGCTGGCTCCGAGCCCAGCGGCGCCGGCGTCGGGACGTGCGCCACCGCGGCCAGGGTGTCGCCGTATACCTCGTCCGGGTCCAGCCTCCGCAGTTCTTCCGCCAGCAGGTCGGCGACCTCACGCCGGTGCAGCGCGACGTGCCGGTCAGGCTGGCCCGGTCTGCTCAGCGTGGCCACCCGGCCGTCGGGCCTGTTGATGGTGACCGGCCCGGTCGTGGTGTCGAGCCTGACGTCGGTGATGCCCGGGCCGCCGGAGTTCTCGCGGCCGAACGGAACACGCAGCTTCGTGCTGAGCCACGCAGCCAGCAGGTCGGCTGTCGGGTTGTGCTCCTCGGCGATCACGACGCCGCCGACGATGGGGTCATCGATCTGGTCCACGGTCGCGGCGAGCAGCGAACGCCACGGGGTGGACCGGGTCCAGCTCAGGTCCGTGTCGCCTGGCTTGTAGCCGGCACTGAGCCTGGCCAGCATGCGGGCGGGCTCGGCGGCCCTGGCGGCATCGGTCACCCTGCGCTGCGCGAGCACGCCGAGTGGCTGCTCCGAGGGCACCGGCGGGATCGTGCCGTGCCACCAGGTCACGACGGGCGTATCGGGCACGAGCAGCGGCATGATCACCGAGTCGGCGTGCTCGCTCATCGGCCCGTACAGCCGGAGCAGGACCGTCTGCCCGGGCGTTCCCTCGCCGGAGCGGATCTCGGCGTCCAGCTTCGACGCGGTCCGCACCTCCCGCGCGATCACGCCGAGCACCCGGCAGGGGTGCTCGCGGCCCGCCTGGCTGGCGGCGCGGACCGCGTCGTGCTGGCCCGCCTCGTCGGTCACGATGATCAGGTTGAGCACGACGCCGGTCGCCGGGCCGCCCATCTGGTCTCTCGTCCTGGCCAGCGCCGCGCGGATGTCAGACGTGGTGGTATCCGTCAGGTCGGTAAGCACGTCGTCCGCCTCCTACAGCCGTCGCCAGGCCCGGCCGTCCCTGGCCAGCAACTCGTGAGCGCTGGCCGGGCCGCTGGTACCCGCCGGGTACTGCTCGGGCTTGTCGTGGCTGGCCCAGAACTCCTCGATCGGGTCGAGGATCTTCCAGGACAGCTCGACTTCCTCCTGCCGCGGGAACAGCGGCGGGTCACCGATCAGGACGTCGAGCAGCAGCCGCTCGTATGCCTCCGGGCTGGACTCGGTGAACGACTCGCCGTAGGCGAAGTCCATGTTCACGTCCCTGACCTCCATCGCCGATCCGGGCACCTTCGAGCCGAACCGCAGCGTCACGCCCTCGTCCGGCTGCACGCGGATGACCAGCGCGTTCTGGCCGAGTTCCAGCGTGTCGGTGGCGTCGAACGGCAGGTGCGGCGCGCGCTGGAACATGACGGCGATCTCGGTCATCCTGGTCGGCAGCCGCTTTCCGGTCCGCAGGTAGAAGGGCACGCCCGCCCATCGCCGGTTCTCGACGGTCAGCCGGAGCGCGGCATAGGTCTCGGTCGTCGAGCCAGGCGGAATGCCCTGCTCCTCGAGGTACCCGGGGACAGGGATCCCGCCCTGCCAGCCCGCCGCGTACTGGCCGCGGGCCGTGCAGGTCGCCAGGTCGGACGGTATCTGAACGGCGGCGAGCACCTTTTCCTTCTCCGCCCGCAGCGCCTGGGCGGAGAACGACAACGGCTCCTCCATGGCGGTGAGGGCGAGCAGCTGGAGCAGGTGATTCTGGATAACGTCACGCGCCGCGCCGATGCCGTCGTAGTAGCCCGCCCGGCCGCCGATGCCGATGTCCTCGGCCATGGTGATCTGCACGTGGTCGACGAAGCTGCGGTTCCAGATCGGCTCGAACAGCTCGTTGGCGAAGCGGAGCGCCAGCAGGTTCTGCACCGTCTCCTTGCCGAGATAGTGGTCGATGCGGAAGACGGACTCGGCCGGGAACACGGCGTCGAGCATCGCGTTCAGCTCCCGGGCGCTGGCCAGGTCGTGACCGAACGGCTTCTCGATCACCACCCGCCGCCACGGCACCCGGCCGCCCTCGATGGAGGGTGTGGACAGCCCGGAACGCTTGAGCTGCTGCACCACCACCGGGAACGCCCACGGCGGCACGGAGAGGTAGAAGCAGTAGTTGCCGCCGGTGCCGCGGTCGGCGTCAAGCTGCGCGACGGTCTGCGCGAGACGGTCGAAGGCGCCGTCGTCGGAGAACTCGCCAGGCACGAACCGGATGCCTTCGCTCAGCTGGTTCCACACGTCCTCGCGGAACGGCGTGCGCGCATGCGCCTTCACCGCGTCGTGAGTGACCTGCGCAAAGTCCTGGTCCGCCCAGTCCCTGCGGGCAAAGCCGACCAGCGAGAAGCCAGGCGGCAGCAGGCCCCGGTTGGACAGGTCGTAGATGGCCGGCAGCAGCTTCTTGCTGGCCAGGTCGCCGGTCACGCCGAACAGGACCAGCACGCAGGGGCCGGCCAGCCGCGGGATGCGCCGGTCCCGCGGATCGCGAAGGGGGTTCGGTCTCATCGTTTTGAGCTTGCCGCCATTTCCTTGCTGATCGAGTCCAGCAGTTCGGCCCACGAGGCGGCGAACTTCTGCACGCCCTCGTCCTCCAGCACCGCCACCACGTCGTCGTAGTGCACGCCGAGCTCCTCGAGCTGCTCGAACACCCGCCGGGACTCGTCATAGGTCCCGGTGATCGCGTCGCCGTGCACCTTCCCGTGCTCGGCCGTGGCGTGCAACGTCGCCTCCGGCATGGTGTTCACGGTGCCGGGGGCCGCCAGTTCGGTGACGTAGAGGGTGTCGGAGAAGGCCGGGTCCTTGGTGCTCGTCGACGCCCACAGGGGCCGCTGCGGCCTGGCGCCGCGCACCTTGAGCGCCTCCCAGCGAGGTGTCGCGGACTTCTGCTCGAACAACTCGTAGGCGAGCCTGGCGTTGGCCAGCGCGGCCTTGCCGCGGAGCGCGTGCGCCTCGGGCGTGCCGATCTTGTCCAGCCTGTTGTCCACCTCGGTGTCCACCCGGCTGACGAAGAACGACGCCACCGACTCGATGCTGCTGACGTCGCGCCCGGACGCCGCCTCCAGGCCCGCCATGTAGGCGTCGATGACCTCTCCGTACCGCTCGAGGGAGAAGATCAGCGTCACGTTCACGCTGATGCCCTCGGACAGGCACTGGGTGATCGCGGGCAGGCCCTCCTTCGTGGCCGGGATCTTGATGAACAGGTTCGGCCTGTCCACCATCCACCACAGCGAGCGCGCCTCGGCGATGGTCTTGGCCGTGTCCCTGGCGATCCTGGGGTCGACCTCGATGGAGACCCGGCCGTCGGTGCCGCCCGTCGCCTCGTACACCGGCCGCAGCACGTCGCACGCCCAGCGGATGTCGTAGGTCGTGATCAGGCGCGCGGCCTCATCCACGGTGACGCCGCGGACTGCCAGGTCGGCGACCTGCTCGTCGTAGGCGGCCCCCGACGACAGCGCGTGCGCGAAGATCGTCGGGTTGGAGGTGACGCCGCGCACGTACATGTCTCGTACCAGTGACGCCAGGTTGCCGGTGGCGAGCCGCTCCCTGCTGATGTCGTCGAGCCAGATGGCTACGCCAAGGTCGGTCAGCTGTGCTAGCGGGTCGGGCTGTTGCGTCATTTCAATCGCTCTCCCTCGAGGTAGTGGCGACCGCTACCCACTCTCCCTGCCTCTTGTTACGTCAGTGTTGCGCCTGGCCGGCACTGGCCAGGCTGGTGCGGGCAGCCGCCGCGACGCGGTCCGCCGTTATCCCGAATTCGTCGTACAGCGTCTTGTAGTCGGCCGAGGCGCCGAAGTGCTCAAGGCTGATGGTCTCGCCTGCGTCGCCGACGAAGCTGCGCCAGCCGAGCCCTATGCCGGCCTCCACGCTGACCCTGGCACGGACATCCGGAGGCAGCACCTGCTCCCGGTAGCCGGCGTCCTGCTCGCCGAACCACTCGACGCACGGCATCGACACCACCCTGGTCGGTATGTCGTCGGCCTGCAGCTGGTCCCGGGCAGTGAGCGCCAGCTGCACCTCGCTGCCGGTGGCGATCAGGATGACCGCTGGCGACCCGCCGGCCGCTTCGGCGAGCACGTAGCCGCCGCGTGCGGTGCCCTCGGCGCTGGCGAGGCCGGTGCCGGACGACCTGTCGAGTACGGGCAGGTTCTGCCTGGTCAGGCACAGTCCTGCGGGCCGGTCCACCCGCTCGAGAATGGTCCGCCAGGCCACCGTGGTCTCGTTGGCGTCACCGGGGCGTACCACGTCAAGCCCGGGAATGGCACGCAGCGCCCAAAGGTGCTCCACCGGCTGGTGGGTCGGGCCATCCTCGCCGAGGCCGATCGAGTCGTGGGTCCAGACGTAGGTCACCGGCAGCCGCATGAGCGCGGCGAGGCGCACCGATGGGCGCATGTAATCGCTGAAGACGAGGAACGTGCCGCCATAGGGCCGGGTCAGCCCGTGCAGCGCGATGCCGTTGCAGATGCCGCCCATGGCGTGCTCGCGGATGCCGAAGTGCAGCGTCCGGCCGTACGGGTTGCCGGGAAACATCTTGGTCTGGTGCTGCACCGGGATGAACGACGGCTCGCCCTTCATGGTGGTGTCGTTGCTGCCGGCCAGGTCTGCCGATCCGCCCCACAGCTCGGGCAGCACGGGGGCGAGCGCGCCCAGCACCGCGCCCGAGGCTTTCCGCGTTGCGACGCCCTTCTCATCAGGGGGGAACGTGGGTAGCACGTCCGCCCAGCCGTCCGGAAGCTCGCGCGCGAGAAGCCGGTCAAGCAGCCCGCGCCTTTCTGGCAGCCCGGCAGACCAGGCGGCGAACCGCTCGTCCCAGGCCGCGTGCGCCAGCTTGCCGCGGTCAGCCACCAGGCGTGCACGCGCCACCGCTTCGTCCTCGGCCGGGAACGATGTCCCAGGGTCGAAGCCGAGTATCTCCTTGGTCCTCGCGACCTCCTCGGCGCCGAGCGCCGAGCCGTGCGCCTCACCGGTGTTCTGCTTGGTCGGCGCTGGCCACGCGATGATGGTCTGCAGGCTGATCAGGGACGGCTGCGTCGTGTTCTCGCGCGCGGTCAGCAGCGCCGCGTGCAGCGCCTGCACATCCTCGTCGTAACCGCCCGGCTTGCGCCAGGTCAGGCGCTGGACGTGCCAGCCGTACGCCTCGTACCGTGCGGCGACGTCCTCGCTCTTGGCGATGTTGGTGTCGTCCTCGATGGAGATGGTGTTGTTGTCGTACAGCACCACGAGGTTGCCGAGCTGCTGGTGACCGGCGATCGAGCTGGCCTCGTGGCTGATGCCCTCCTCGATGTCACCGTCCGACATGAACGCGTAGATGACGTGGTCGAACGGGCTGGTTCCCGGCTCGGCGTCCGGGTCGAGCAGGCCACGTTCCCTTCGCGCTGCCATCGCCATGCCGACGGCGTTCGTGAGGCCCTGGCCGAGCGGGCCAGTCGTGGTCTCGACGCCGGGCGTGAGCGAATGCTCGGGATGACCGGGCGTGAGGCTGCCCCAGGTGCGGTAGCGGCGCAGATCGTCCAGGGTCAGCCCGTAACCGGACAGATAAAGCTGGATGTACAGGGTCAGGCTGGAATGGCCGCACGACAGGACGAACCTGTCACGGCCGAGCCAGCCCGGGTCGGCCGGGTCGTGCCGGAGGTGCCGCTGGAACAGCAGGTACGCGGCGGGCGCGAGGCTCATGGCGGTGCCGGGATGACCGCTGCCCGCCGCCTCGACAGCGTCCATGGCGAGGACCCGGATCAAGTCGACAGCCCGTGCGTCGGTGTCTGTCCAGTCAAGCTTTGCGCGCGCGTCACCGCTCACGTTGCCAAGGCCCCTTTCGCGGCGTGCGGACGCCGTCCCGACCGACCCTACCGAAGGCGCTCGCGCACTACCTTGCCCCATACCGGTTAACAAACGGGGCCGGCAGGCATTCCGGTACGGGGGTCAGGGCAGGGAGCGGAGGAACTCAATCAGGGCGACGTTGACTTGGTCGGGGTGGCTCATGTTCGACGCGTGGGAGCCGCCTTCGACCTGGACGAACGACGTCGGCCCGGCCAGGCCGGCGAGCAACGCCTCCGCGCGTTCCATCGGGATCGCCGCGTCGGCGGTGCCGTGCAGCACAAGCGCCGGGCAGCGGATCTCGCCAAGCCTGGCGGTGATGTCGTCCCGATCCATCAGGCAGCGGAACGCGTGCCGGAGCTCTTGCCTGTCGGCCTCGGCCCACTTGTCGAACCAGGGCTGCCAGGCAACCGGCCCGTCCGCCGGGCCGAGGATGATCGAGGCCACGATGTCCTGGACCGGCCCGGGGCCCTGGTCAAGCCAGATCCGCTCCATTTCCTCATACGCCGGCACAGCCTCCGGGTCCTCCAGGCCGGCCTGGCTGTCGATGAGGATCAGCGCGCGCACCCGCTCCGGTGACCACAGTGCCGCCCGCAGGCTGACGAAGCCACCCTGCGACATGCCGCCGAGCACGGCCTGGTCGATGCCGAGGTGGTCGAGCAGGCCGAGCACGTCGTCGGCTGAGTCCCAGTAGGTAAAGTGACCGTCCGCACGGGTGCCGCCGTGGGCCCGCTCATCCCAGGTAATGACGCGGTACTCCGGCGCGAGCGCGGCGACCTGGGCGTCGAACATCGACTTATCCATCAGGTAACCGTGGCTCAGCACGACCGGGGGGCCGTCGCCGCCGCTGTCGGAGTAGCTGATGCTGATCTCGTTGACCAATGCTGAGGGCATGGCGGACAAGTTATCGCGGCAACGGCGCGCGGAGAAGAGCGTCAGGCAACCGCGGCAGCGGCTGGCTGGCTGGCCGGCTCGCTGATGAGGCCACGGTCGCGCAGCGTGTACGGCAGCGCGAGCGCGACAACCCAGATCACCACCGATCCGGCGACGTGCACCCAGACCAGCCCGGCCGGCAGGCCGCTGAAGTACTGCGCGTAGCCGATGGCACCCTGCACGCCGATCATGCCGAGCAGCAGCCAGCCGAGTTGCCTGGACCTGGCAGGCGCCCCGGCTATGCGGAGCGCGAGTACAAGGGCGATGGCCAGGCCGCCGAGCAGCCAGCCGATGTCGGCGTGGAGCTGGGTCACGCCTTCTAGCGGCAGGTGGTAGCGAGCCACGTTGCGCGCTCCGGCCAGCGGTCCGGTGCCGGTGACGACGGTGCCGGCGGCCAGCATCA
>JASIGS010000075.1 GCA_030052355.1 Streptosporangiaceae bacterium
GGGGATACCTCACCGCCGTGGCCTGCGAACGCTGCCGCGCGCGGGCCCGCTGTGGGTGCGGCGGGCCCGCTCAGCTGGCGGCCGCGGACGGGCCGTTGCGCTGTGGCTGGTGTGGCGCGGAGCTGCGCCGTGGCTGCCGCCGCTGCGGGCACGAGGGCCTGCGCGCGCTGGTCACAGGTGCCGTGCGCACGGCGGAGGAGCTGAGGCGGGCGTTCCCTTCCGTAACGGTGCGGGAGTCAGGTGGCAGCAGCGGCAGGGTGCTGCGCCGGGTGGGTGCCGGGCCAGCCGTCGTGGTGGCTACGCCAGGTGCGGAGCCGGTCGCCGAGCACGGTTACGGCGCTGCCGTGCTGGTGGACGGGTGGGCCATGCTGGGACTGCCCAGCCTGCGCGCGGCTGAGGAGGCGCTGCGGCGGTGGATGACCGCGGCGGCCCTGGTCCGGCCCGGCACCGATGGCGGCAAGGTCGTCGTCGTGGCCGACCGGGGCCAGCCGGCCGTTCAGGCGCTGATCCGGTGGGATCCGGCGACGTTTGCCGACCGGGAGCTGGCGGAACGGTCCGAGCTGAGGTTCCCGCCCGCGGTGCGGATGGCCGCGCTCACCGGTCCCGCGTCCGCGGTCCAGGACCTGCTGGACGGCACGGTTCTGCCCGCCGGGACCGAATTGCTCGGCCCGCTGCCCGGGCCGGCCACAGCCGATCCCGACCAGGTGACCCTGCTGCTGCGAGTGCCGAAGCCGGACGGAGCCCAGCTCGCGCTGGCGCTGCGGACGGGCCAGGCCGCGCGGTCGGCAGCCAAGGCACCGGGCGCCGTCCGCGTCCAGCTTGACCCGGCAGCGCTGCTATAAGTCGGGCAGGTCCGACTACGCTTCGCTCAGGCCTTAGGGTACTTGGGTGACCAACTCACGGAGCGAGAACCGGGCACCGGCGCGGCGGCAGGGGTCTGCGGGCCGCGAGCCACGGCGGGGCTCCGGCGAAGCGGTGAGTGCCAGGGAGCCGGCCAAGGAAACCGCTGATGAGTCGGGGACCGGCCGAGAGCGGCCGCGCATGCCTGCTGTCCGGCTCGCACCGAGGGACGAGCTTGCTGCGGCGGCCAGGGTAGCGCCGTTGCTGCGTGCCGCGCGCGAGCTGGCCACGTGGGCGGCCGCCAGGCCAGGGCTGGTGGGCAGCGAGGTGCTGGACGGAAGCTGCGCACGCGCCGCCTGCGAGCAGCTCGAGCTGACCGGTGACGAGCTGGATGCGGCCTGGCAGGTGGTCACGGCGGCCAGGAGCCGGGCGGCCGCAGAACAGCAGCCGTCATCCGGCGGCGAGCGGCCAGGCACCGGCGGCCCGGGCGACGTGCTGGCGGAGTGGGATGCCGCTCTTCGCGTGCTGCTGATCTCGGACGAGCTGGACGGGCTGGCCACGGCGCTCTACACGGTGGGCGCGCCAGTCCGGATCGAGGCGCTGTTCGACGCTTACGCGGCGGCGGCAGGGCCGGGCGGCGAAGTCAGCAGCCGCGGTCAGGGGAGCCGGGAGGCGCTGTCGCGCGCGCTTGAGGTTCTCGCCGACCTCGGCGTCGTCGAGCTTGGCACGGACGAGTCGGCGGGCGGCCTGACGGTGGCCTTGTCACCGCTGGGGATCTGGGGCGTGCACCGCCGGCTGCTTGACCAGGGCTGGCACGTGCCGGTGCTCGGCGGTGCCGAGCCGGACGGTGCGGTGGGACTGCTCGTCACGCTCGCCGGGTGCGACGCGGAGGATGGCGAGGCGAGGATCAGCGCGTGGCTCGTGGGCAGGACCGAGGAAGAGGCCGCCGCCGACCTGATCGCGGCCGCGGCCGCCGGGTCGCCGGGGCTGCGGGGCGCGGCTTTCGCCGTGCTTGACCGGATCGGGAACGCGGCCGTCGACCAGGTCCGTGCCGCACTCGACGAGCCGCTGCTGCGAGCCCACGCCGCGGTCTGGCTGCACGAACACGGCGAGGAGGCCGAGCTCGGCCCCGCTGACCGGACCTGGCTGCTCGTGGACCTGGGTGCCGGCCTGCTCGAGGAGGCCGATCCGCTCGACGTCGTCGCCGAGCTGCTGCCCGACGTCTCGCCCGTTGCCCAGGCCGAGATCGTGGCCGGGTTGTGGCAGGTCAGCCATCCGGGAGTGATCGACCTGCTGACCACGCTCAGCGAGCACCACCCCGACCCTGGGGTCGCACGGGCCGCCAGGAAGGCCGCCTTCAAGGCCCGCTCGCCGGGTGCCGCGAGGAGCTCTGCGGCTCCGTAGACTTAACGAGCCGCACCGTGCGACCCAAGAGGGGCCACCGAAGAGGGGCAACCCAAAAGGGCGGAGCCCGCGAACGCCCGGGACCCCGCGGCCGGCACCCTGGAAGCCGGCACCCCAACGACACCGGCGGCCCAGCTATGGCACCTGCCTGGAGGACGTGGTGAGCATCAAGCCGATCCGCCTGTTCGGCGACCCGGTCCTGCGCACGCCCGCAGACCCCGTCACGACTTTCGACGCCGAGCTGCGCAGACTCGTTGCCGACCTCACCGAGACGATGATGGACGCGCCCGGCCTCGGTCTGGCGGCCCCGCAGCTTGGAGTCAGCCTGCGCGTCTTCACTTACAACGTCGACGACGTGATCGGCCACCTGATCAACCCCTCGCTGGTGCTGTCACAGGAGGAGTTCATCGACGAGGAAGGCTGCCTGTCCTTCCCTGGGCTGTCGTACCCGACCAACAGGGCTCTCAGCGTGGTCGCCACCGGCTTCGACATGTACGGCGAGCCAGTCACGCTGGAAGGCTCGGGGACGCTGGCGAGGTGCGTCCAGCACGAGACCGACCACCTCGACGGGGTGCTGTTCATCGACCGGCTCGATCCCACTCAGCGCAAGCTCGCCATGAAGGAGATCAGGGCAGCGGAGTGGTTCGGTGAGCCCGCGCCGCTGGTCAAGGTCTCGCCGCACCCGACCCACGGGAAGGCCTTCTAGGCCGTGCGCCTGGTCTTCGCAGGCACCCCGGCCGCAGCCGTGGTTTCGCTTGAAGCCCTGCTGAAGTCCAGCCATGAGGTCGCCGCCGTCGTCACGAGGCCCGACGCCGGAGCCGGGCGAGGCCGCCGGGTTGCGCCGAGCCCGGTAGCCGAGAGGGCCGCCGCGGCGGGTGTCGAAGTCCTCAAGCCCGGTCGGCCCGCTGATCCGGAGTTCCTCGCCAGGCTGGCGGCCATCGCGCCGGACTGCTGCCCGGTCACCGCCTACGGCGCGCTGCTGCCGCAGGCCGCCCTCGACATCCCGGCGCGCGGCTGGGTCAACCTGCGCTTCTCGGTGCTCCCGGCCTGGCGCGGCGCCGCGCCCGTCCAGCACGCGATCCTGCACGGGGACGACATCACCGGTGCCACCACCTTCAGGATTGTCCGCGAGCTCGACGCCGGCCCGGTCTACGGGGTGCTGACCGAGCCGATCAGGGCACACGACACGGCGGGCGACCTCCTCGCCCGGCTCGCGCCGGCCGGCGCCGAGCTGCTGGTCGCGACGCTCGACGGAATCGAGTCCGGGCAGATCGAGGCGCGGCCGCAGCCCGAGGACGGCGTGAGCCTCGCCCCGAAGCTGGGCCCGGCGGACGCGCAGGTGCGCTGGCAGCTACCCGCGGTTGCGGTGGACCGGCTGGTCCGTGCGTGCACGCCTGCGCCCGGTGCGTGGACTCTGCTGGCTGACAGCAGGGTGAAGCTGGGCCCGCTTGACCACGCTGAGCCTGTGCCGGATGAGCCGCCCGGCCCGGGCGAGCTGTTCATCTCGCGCGACCAGGTGCTGGTCGGCACCGGCACCACGCCGGTGCAGCTCGGCGACGTCCAGCCGGACGGGAAGCGGTGGATGCGTGCGACGGACTGGGTCCGCGGACTGCGCCTGGACGGCCAGCGGGTGGCATTCGAGTGAGCGGTGACGGGTTGACCGGGCGTTCCGGGGGTCGTCCAAGGGGCCGGGTCGCCGCCGCGCGTGCGCCCGCGCACCGGGCGGACCCGGCCCGGCATGCGGCGCTCGAGCTGCTGCTGGCGGTCGCCGACCGCGAGGCTTATGCCAACCTGCTGCTGCCTGGCCTGCTCGCGCGCTACCACCTGACTGGCAGGGACGCCGCGCTGGCGACGGAGCTGAGCTACGGCACGCTGCGCGGCCGCGGCAGCTACGACGCCGTGCTCGCGGTCTGCAGCGACCGAGAGCTGGCCTCGCTGCAGCCCCCGGTGCGCGAGGTCCTGAGGCTGGGCGCACATCAGCTCCTGTCCACCAGGATCAGGCCACACGCCGCCGTTGCCACGTCGGTGGACCTCATCAAGGACGTGGCGGGTGGCCGGCCCGCGGGGTTCGTCAACGCCGTGCTCCGCCGGGTGGCGACCAGGGACCTCGAGGACTGGATGCAGACGGCCGCCCCGAGCCGGGAGGCTGACCTTGCCGGGCACCTCGCGGTGCGTTACAGCCACCCGCGGTGGATCGTCGAGGCGCTGGCTGCTGCGCTCGGAGAGGCCGCTGGCGCCAGCGGTGCCATGGGTGGCTCCATGCCGGAGACGGAGGCGCTGCTGGCCGCGGACGACGAGCGGCCGCGCGTGCACCTGTGCGCGGTACCCGGCCTGTCCGGGCAGCCTGAGCTCGTGCTGGCTGGCGCCGAGCCCGCGCGGTGGTCACCGTTTGGTGCCTACCTGGCCGATGGTGAGCCATCGGCCGTCCCGGCGGTGGCGCAGAACAGGGCCGGAGTGCAGGACGAGGCGAGCCAGCTGGTCGCGGCCGCGCTCGCGAGGGTGCCGATCGAAGGCAGCGACGACCGCTGGCTTGACCTGTGCGCCGGACCAGGCGGGAAGGCCCGGCTGCTGGCAGGACTCGCCGGGGAGACCGGCGCTCTCCTCGCCGCCGCCGAGCTTCGCGAGCACAGGGCCAGGCTGGTCCGCTCTGCGACCCGCCCGGCCAGGGCCTGCGGCGTGGTCGTCGCGGACGGGCTACAGCCGGCCTGGCGGCCCGGCACCTTCGACCGGGTGATCGCTGACGTGCCCTGCTCCGGACTCGGCGCGCTGCGCCGCAGGCCGGAGGCGCGGTGGCGGCGGACGCCGGGGGACGTGAGCGCGCTGCACGCCTTGCAGTGCGGCCTGCTCTCCAGCGCACTGGACGCGGCGCGGCCGGGCGGGGTCGTCGCCTACGCGACCTGCTCGCCGCATCTGACCGAGACCCGTGGCGTGGTCTCCGACGTGCTAGCAGCACGCGCCGACGTCGAGGTGCTCGACGCGCCTGGCGTGCTCGCGGAGGTACCGGGACTGGCCTGCGCCGGACAAGACAGCCGCTACGCACAGTTCTGGCCGCACCGGCACGGCACCGACGCGATGTTTCTCGCCCTGCTCAGGCGCCGGGCGTGAGCCTGGCGCCTTGAGCCAAGGCGGTACAGCTCAGGCGCCGGGCGTGAGCCCGGCGCCCGAACAGAGAACGAACAGCGAACTCGTCAGGACTGGGTGAAAGCGATGCCGAGCGGTGCCGCGT
>JASIGS010000620.1 GCA_030052355.1 Streptosporangiaceae bacterium
CAGCTGCGGGCCTGGCCACGCTCGCCGCCGGGCTGGTCCTGCTGCTGCTTACCCGCGGCCGGAGCGGCGGATCCCTGCCCCTAGCCCTGATCGCCACATCGGCCGGGATGTGCCTGCTTTCTGGCCCCTGCGTGACTGCCCTGGCCAGAGCTGCGCGACCGCGGTCGCCGGCAGCGGTCCGCATCGCGCTGCGCGACCTGGCCCGCTACCGGGCCCGCTCGGCAGCCGCGCTGGCGGCGGTGAGCTTCGCGGTGTTCCTGGCTATGGTGATCACGCTCGGCGCGAGCTACCGGTTTTCCCTGGCGCTGCCCTGGACCGGACCGAACCTGACCTCCACCCAGCTCATTGTCCACACGAGCACCCGGGCCGGGGCGCGGGCCCTGCACGCCGAGGTCAGCGCGCTGGCGTCCCAGCTGCACGCGCGGCCAGCGCTCCCGCTGTATACCGCTGTATCCGCGCACCGGAACCCGGGACCGGAGACCGCCGCTACGCTCGTGCAGGCTGGAACCTTGAGGAACAACTTCAGCGGCACCGTGTACGTGGCCACTCCAGCGCTGCTGGCCGACTACCGGATCAGGTCCAGCGAGGTAGGCGCCAGGACCGACATCCTGACCATGCGACCGGGCCTGGCCGCGGCCCCGGACATGCAGCTGACGACCTGCGATTCACCCCCGTTCAGCAACGTCATCTGCCCGGCCGCGACCAGCATCTCCGATCCGGTTATCCAGACCTTCAGCTCACTTCCCAGCGGGACCTCGGCGCCCAACACCGTCATCACCATGCACGCCATCCGGGCCCTGCACGCTAGGACGCAGCTGAGCGGATGGCTGGTGCAGACCCCCCAGCCGCTGACCCCGGTCCAGATCAGCTCCGCCCGTTCGGCGGTCGCGGCGGCGGGCGGGACGCTGGAAACCAAGTCCGGCGAGCTCGGGCTCGCCCAGATCACCAGCGAGGCGACCGTCGCTGGAATCCTGATCGCCCTCGCCGTGCTCGCCATGTCAGTAGGCCTCATCCGCAGCGAGAGCGCTGGCGACCTGCGAACGCTGACCGCTGTCGGCGCGTCCAGGGTCACGCGCCGGACGATGACCAGCGCGACTGCAGGCGCGCTCGCGCTGCTCGCGGCCGCGCTCGGCTCAGCGGTAGCCTTCGCCGTGGTCGCGGCCTGGGCGCCGAGCGACCTCGGTGCGACGTTCGCCCTCGTGCCCTGGCGCGATGTGCTTCTGATCCTGGCCGGCCTGCCTATCGCAGCGACCATGGCCGGCTGGCTGCTCGCGGGCCGCCAGCCCTCGGGGATCTCGCGCCAGCCGCTGGAGTAATCCAGCCTGCACACCGTTACGCGGCCAATACCCCGGGCGCGTCATCCGGTACAGAACGGTCATTCGGCTGGCCTGGGTCGTGCTGACTGACGCGGACAAGCTCTGGTCCTTTCCGGCAACCCGGTGCGGCCGGAAGGAATCCATTGACATTGCGGTGAAGCCGAACGGCGCGGTGGACGCCCGCCACGCTGTGGAACACCCCGAGTCAGCTTGACGGCCACGTTTCCGTCATGGTTCGATCTTCCCGGTCATCGCCGACCGCGCGACGCGGGAGACAATCAGAATTGAACGCTTACTGAATTCTGTCTCGCGTCGTATCTTGCGCGCCCGCCCGCGCCTTTCAGTCATGGGATCTTGGTGTTTTGCCGACGAAAGGGACCGGGATCGTGATGAGGCGCATTCGCTCCGTGCTCGCGCTCGCCTGTGCATTGGGCGCGAGCACGCTGGTACTGGTGTGTCCTGCCGTGGTCTTCGCCGGGACCGCCGTGAGTTCGGCAGCGGCTACGAGCGCCAGCACGCTGCCGTTCACCGTCGGCACGCCGCAGCTGGCTCAGATCACGAGCACTGCCTCGGCGCAGCCGCCGTGGAACGAGTATCAGGGCGACCCCGCCTTCGGCCAGTACACGTCCAACGGCGTAGGCACGCTGTACCCGACTTACACCCCTGGCGGCGTAACCACGAACACGGGCGGAGTCACCGAGCCGAACATCGCCGTCTATCCGGGCGCGACGAGCGGCACCGACGGCAACGTGCCCTACCCGGCCGGCACGGTGGGCACACCGGGGACCCTTGACGGCTACTGCGGGACCGGGGCCCAGGCCGAGGAGACCTCCGCCAGCCCGGTGCGTCAGCCGGCGGGGACGACACTGCCGCTCGCGCCGGACTACTTCCCCCACATCGTGGAAAACGCTGACGGCACCCTCACCGGGTACTTCGACTACCGGCCGAAGGACGCCGATGAGGCGATCATCGCCGCAACCTCGACTGACAACGGCAGAACCTGGACCTACGACGGCGAGGCTCTGGAGGAGAACCCCGGCTACTGCCCCTCGGCCGACACCACCGACGACGGAGAGGGCCACCCGAACGTCCTCACGATCGGCGGCAACACCTACTTCTACACGCTGCCCCGCGCCGCGGGCGACATGCAGGGCGTGGGGATGATCGTGCACCAGTTCAGCCCGACCGAGGCGGACCCGCTCGCCGGCCTCCCGGCGACCGAGTCGGTGGGCATCGACCCGGACGCGTTCGTTCCGGCCGGCACTGCCACGATCAGCATCACGAACGGCACGCCCGAGACCATCCCGCTCACCACCCTCGGTACGCCGGACTCGCCCGAGCAGCTGATTGTCGGGAGCTTCGTCGACCTCACCCAGACCCCAGGCACGCCGACCGTCATCACCTGTACCGGACTTGGCGCGAGCTCGCTTACCGGGTGCACCACGGCGTCAGGGGACAGCGTCAATGTTCAGCCTGGAGACCTCATCGAGCAGGTCCTCGGGTTCACTACCAAGTCCTCGGACATCGGGACCGTCCCGGCCGGGCCGAACACGACGACGGGCGACGACTCCACCCT
>JASIGS010000621.1 GCA_030052355.1 Streptosporangiaceae bacterium
CTCAGGGAGCGGCTGCGCGGCCAGCTCATGCGAGCGCTCTACGCGGCAGGTCGGCAGGCAGATGCGTTGCAGGCGTACGAAGACATCCGGCACACCCTCGCAGAGCGGCTTGGCGTCGATCCGTCGCCCGCGCTGGCCGCTGTCCACGTCGCGATCCTGCGCGGCGAGACCGAGGTCGTCGGCCCTGGCCCGGCACCTGCGGTACTCCAGATCGAAGGCGCCGGCCCCGGCCCGGATGGCGTCCAGCCCGTGCCGTCAGCCAATCCGCCAGCGGGGAACCTGCCCGCCCGGCTGACCAGCTTCGTTGGCCGGGATGAGGAACTGAGGACGCTTGGCAAGCAGCTCGGCGAGGCGCGCCTGGTGACGCTGACCGGCCCCGGTGGCGCCGGGAAGACGAGGCTAGCGGTCGAAGGCGCTGCGCGACTGGCGGACCAGATGCCGGACGGAGCCTGGTTCATCCCGCTGGCACCGGTGCGTGACGCGCTCGACGTGCCACAGGCCGTGCTTGCCGTGGTGGGTGTTCCCGAGCCGATAAGGATGGATGCCGTCTACGCGCCGCCGCTCGACCGGCTCACCGACGCCTTGTCCGGCAGGCAACTGGTCCTCGTGCTCGACAACTGCGAGCACGTGGTCGACGAGGTGGCGAGGCTCACCGAGAGCCTGCTCGCGGCTGCCCCCGGGGTGCGGATCATCGCGACCAGCAGAGAGCCGCTGGCCGTTACCGGCGAGACGCTGTGCCTGGTGCCCGCGCTGGCGCTGCCGCCGGACGGGGCAACCGCCGATGCAGCGATGGACTATGCCGCCGTCAGGCTGCTCGCCGACCGCGCCGCGGCCGTGCACCCGGGCTTCACCGTCGACGGCGGCAACGCCGCGGACGTGGTGCGCATCTGCCGCGCTCTTGACGGCATGCCGCTCGCCATCGAGCTGGCGGCGGCAAGGCTGCGGGTACTGACCCCTGCCCAGGTTGCCGAGCGTCTCGACGACAGGTTCCGGCTGCTTGGCGTGGGCAGCCGCACGTCGTTGCCGCGGCATCAGACGCTGCGCGCCGTCGTCGACTGGAGCTGGGAACTGCTCGACGACACCGAGCGGCTGGTGCTGCGCAGGCTGTCGGTGTTCAGCGGCGGCGCGACGCCCGAGGCGGCGCAGCGAGTGTGCGCGTTCGACGGCCTGCCAGCCGAAGGGCTGATCGACGTGGTCGCCTCTCTGGTGGACAAGTCCCTGGTGACCGCGACCGGCGACCGGGAGGTAAGGTATGGGCTGCTCGAGACTGTCCGGGCGTACGCGGCGGAGCGGCTGGCCGAGGCTGGCGAGCGGGAGGCAGTGGCGGGCGCACAGGCAAGTTACTTCCTGGCCGTCGCGGAGCAGGCCGAGCCCCTGCTGCGCACCCGAGACCAGGTCCGCTGGATGGACCGGCTGGTCGCAGAGCACGACAACTGCTCAGCGGCGCTCCGGCACGCGATCGATACCGGCGACGCGGCACTGGGCGTGCGCCTGGTAGCGGCCCTGACGTGGTTCTGGGTCCTCCGCGACTACGACAAGGAGGCCGCGCAGTGGGCGGCCGCGGTGTCCAAGATCGCTGGGGAAGATGCCCCGCCGGGCCTGGCTGACGCCTACGCAATCTGCCGGGTCATTGCCTTGATCGGCAAGATGACACCAAGTGACGGCGACGGGCGAGGCACGCCCGACGGGAGGAACGCGGGCGCGGACGCCGTGACAGCCCCGTCAGTGTCTTTCGACCTGTCGGACCGGCTCGCCGAGGAGGTTCAGAGCATCCTGAATCTGGTGCCCAGCGACGCCAGCCATCCGGTGCTGAAGCTGATCGGACCGATGTCAACGCTCGTCACCGGCGACGACGCGGCCGCACGGCGCATGCTGGCGAGCCTTGCGGACGCCAGTGATCCGTGGGTAGCGGCGACTGGCGCGGCGTTCGGCGCTCTCCTCGCCATGAACGACGGCGACGTGGAGGTGGCAGCTTCCGGGCTAGCCGCAGCCCACACGGCCTTCCGGGAGATCGGCGACCGGTTCGGGCTCGTCCTGGCACTAAGAGGGCTTGCCGAGGTCGCTCTGGCCCGTGACGACCCGGCGACCGCGGTCGCGACCCTGGAGGAGGCCAGGAACCACGCTGCCGACGGCCTGTCCGCCAACTGGAGCGAGATGATGCTGGTGCCGCTGGGCAAGGCCATTGCCGCGGTTGGCGACCTCGACGGTGCGCGAGCCGTGCTGGAACGAGGCGTCGAGTGGGCCGGCCGGCTCGGCGAGCGCGATGACCTGGCGGTCGGCTACCTTGAGCTGAGCGAACTGGCCAGGCGCCGCGCAGACCTGGCGGAAGCCCGTCAGCTGCTGGAGCGGGCTCACGAGATCGCCGAGCGCCTGGCCGTTCGGCCGGACATGATCGTTGTGGCCGCGCGCACCTACAGCAAGCTCGGCTGCCTCGCCGAGCAGGCAGGGGACCTGCAATCCGCGGCGGATTGGCACCGGCGGGCGGTGCGCACGCTGTCCGACATCAAGATGCCCTTCGTCGCCGTCACTCCCGTCCTCGCCGAGGCGGTCGCGGGCTGGGCTGCACTGGCTGCCGCCGGCGGCGACCATGTGCGCGCCGCGGAACTGCTCGGCCTGGCGCGTTCGCTGCGCGGGTACCGTGACGCCAGCAGCCTGGAGGAGGCCAGGGCCACGGCCGCGGCGACCGCGGCGATCGGCGATGAGCAGTTCGCCGCGGCCTACGAGCGGGGGCGTGAGCTCACCAGGGAGGACGCGCTGGCGCTCGCCCGCTGAGCGCAGCCGATCACACCCGGCGGCGGTACATCGTCATCGCGAGCGGAAAGGTCACGGCCACGATCCCTGCCGCCCAGGCCAGGACGTAGATGAGGTGATTGCCGATCGGGCCGCCCATCGCCAGGCCGCGGACGGTGTCGGCTAGGTCGGTGACCGGATTGACCTTGACCCAGGCCTGCAGCCAGCCAGGCATCGTCCGGGTGTCCTGGATCAGCACGCTGCTGCCGAACACCAGCGGCATCATGAAGACGAACGAGATGCCCTGCACCGTCTCCGGGCTGGGTGCCAGCAGCCCGATCACCACCGACAGCCAGCAGCACGCCAGGTAGAAGAGGTAGGCGAGGCCGTACGCGGCCAGGACGGGACCGAACCCGGCGTGGAACCGGAAGCCGATCGCCGAGCCGAAGCCGGTCAGCACCGCCATCACGACACAGAACCGCGCCGTGTCGCCCAGCACGGCCCCGGTGAGCGGGGCGGAGCGCGCGACCGGCAGGCTGCGGAACCTGTCGAAGACGCCCTTGCGGATGTCGTCGCACAGCGCGGTGCCGAGGTTCATGGTCGCGAACATCGCCATCTGCGCGACCAGGCCGGGGAGCAGGACCTCCAGGTAGTCGTGCGTGCTGCCGGCGACTGCGCCGCCGAACACAAACAGGAACAGCGCGAGGAAGACGACCGGCATCAGCGTCACGTCCAGCAGCTTCTCCGGCGAGTGCTTGAGCTGCATCATGCTGCGCCAGGCCAGCGTCAGTGAGTGGCCCAGTGCCTGGCGCGCGCTGATCCGGCGCCTTGGCGCTGAGCGCGGCCTTGCCGCCGCGCGATCTGCTTGCAGAACCGTCATGCCGCCCTCCCAGGGTCGGTCGTAGCTTCGCCGTCACCGGCGTGGTGCCCGGTCAGAGTCAGGAACACCTCATCGAGACTGGGCAAGCGGAGCGCGAGCTCGGACGTCGCCAGGCCGGCCTCGTCCAGCCGCCGGACCAGCGCGGCCAGCACGGAGCTGCCGCGGGCGGGCGCCGTCACCAGCCCGGTCTCGCCGTTCATCTCCGGCGTCGATCCGGTCACCGCCGCGACAACACTCGCCACCTCGGCCGTGTCGGCGGGGATCGCCGCCCTGGCGACCAGCGTCTGGCTGCCGGTCCTGGCCTTCAGCTCCGCCGCAGTCCCCGCGGCGACCACGGTGCCGTGGTCCATCACCGCGATGAAGTCGGCCAGTTCGTCGGCCTCATCCAAGTACTGCGTCGTCAGCAGCACCGTCACGCCGCCCGTGACCAGTGCCCGGACCGTGTCCCAGACCTCGTTCCGCCCCTGCGGGTCGAGCCCGGTCGTCGGTTCGTCGAGGAAGATGACCTCCGGGTCGCCGACCAGGCTGGCGGCGAGGTCAAGCCTGCGGCGCATGCCGCCCGAGTAGGTCTTGACCGCCCGCCTGGCCGCGTCGGCCAGCCCGAACTGGTCGAGCAGATCCCCGGCGCGTTGCCGTGCTGCGGGCCGCGCCAGCCCGAGCAGCCGACCGATCATGATCAGGTTCTCGGTGCCGGTCAGCTCGTCGTCCACGGACGCGTACTGGCCGGTCAGCGCGATGAGCTGGCGTACCTGCACCGCGTCGGCGGCCACGTCGTAGCCGCAGATCCTGGCTCGCCCGGCGTCGGCCCGCAGCAGCGTGGCGAGCACCCGCACCGCTGTGGTCTTGCCGGCGCCGTTCGGCCCGAGCAGCGCGAGCACGGTCCCGCGGCGCGCCGCGAAGTCCGCGCCGTCTAGGGCCTGCGTCGCGCCGAACCGCTTACTTAGTCCCTCGGCTTCGATCGCGTAGTCCACGCTTCCCTCCCGTGACTTCAGTGCATCGCCTACACAGTGCGGCACCGCGCTGACAGGAGACGGCCAGCGCGCTGACATCGGCCGGGAGTTGCTGACATATGGCTGTGCTGCCGCTGAAAGTTCTCTGTATCCACGGATGCAGCGGCTAGGGGGCCCATACATTTGATCAACTCCTGGGGAGCTGTCACTGGAGTGTGCACGTGATGAGGGAACGACGTGACAACGGCTGACTTGCGGTCTGGCCTGGGCGCGTGGGACCAGCCGGCAGCGGCGTCCTTAGACGCGGTTTGCGCGGCTGCCGTCTACTACGGCACTTCGGCGCCGCAGCCTCGTACCTTGTGGCAGATCCTGGAGTCCACCGCAGCGGTATCTCCGCGAGCTATCGCAATTGACGACGGCCGGTCAGCGCTTGACTACCTGGGCCTGCTTCGGGAGGTACGGCGGATCGCTGATCGGCTCGTCTCGGTAGGTATAGGGGCAGGCGACCGGGTCGGTATCCGCGTCACTTCCGGCACCGCGGAGCTCTATCTCTCCATCCTCGCCGTCTTGTCCGTCGGGGCCGCGTATGTGCCGGTCGACGTGGATGACCCGGGCGAGCGTACGGAGCTGGTCTGGTCCGCAGCAGGCGTCTGCGCCGTGCTGACCGATGGCGGTGCATTGAACCGCCGCGCGGTCCGGCCGGGCAGTCTCTGCGCTCGTCACCCGGTGCCGGATGACGATGCGTGGATCATCTTCACGTCCGGCACGACCGGTACACCGAAGGGCGTGGCCGTGACGCACCGCAACGCGGCGGCGTTCGTCGATGCCGAAGCGAACCTGTTCCTGCGCGGAGAGCCACTGGGGCCCGGGGACCGCGTGCTGGCCGGGCTGTCGGTGGCCTTCGACGCATCGTGCGAAGAAATGTGGCTCGCCTGGCGGCATGGCGCATGCCTGGTGCCGGCTCCACGCTCGATCGTGAGGACTGGTCCTGAGCTCGTGACCTGGCTGGAGCAGCGGCGGATCTCCGTGGTCTCGACAGTGCCGACGCTGGCGGCGCTGTGGCCTGGAGGCTGTCCAGCGGGCGTCCGTCTGCTGGTCCTGGGCGGTGAGGTCTGCCAGGCAGGGCTGGCCGCCAGGCTCGCGCGACAAGGCTCGGAGGTGTGGAACACCTATGGTCCGACCGAGGCCACGGTGGTGTCCTGCGCGGCGCAGTTGTGCGACGGCGCACCGGTGCGGATCGGGCTGCCGTTAGACGGATGGAGTCTGGCGGTGATCGA
>JASIGS010000622.1 GCA_030052355.1 Streptosporangiaceae bacterium
GGCCGGAGCCGCCGCCGCTGTCTGCGCGGTCGTGGTGGCGGCGGTCGCTGTGTCCGGGCTGACGGCACACCATCACTCTGGCGGCGCTGTCCGCCCGTCCAGCCGGCCGGCCGCAGCCCCGTCGGGCCGTCGCACCGGCACGCGGCACTGGCAGCTGCCGTCGGCGGGCCTGCGCGGCGTCGTGCTGCGCACGAGCAGCGGTTCGATCACGGTCACCGGCCACGCGAGCGGCAGCCCGGTCGTGATCACGGCGCGCGCGTCCTACCGGGGCGCTGCTCCGATCGTCAGCAGCACGGTCACGGGCGGCGTGCTGACCGTCTCCGCGCTGTGCAGCGGCAGTCGGTCGTCGTGCACGTTGACGCTGCAGGTCAGCCTGCCCCGGTCGGTGCCGGTCCGGGCCAGCACGTATCTCGGCATCATCAACGTCAGCAACCTGGCCGGGAGTGTCGTGGTCAACGACCAGCTCGGCGCCATCGGGCTGTCCGGCCTTGCCGGGCCCGTCTCGGCGACTGACGAGCTCGGCGATATCCGCGGTCACGGCCTGGACAGCAAGAGCGTGACGCTGTCCGCGCAGGTCGGTTCCATCGATGTGGCGTTTTCCGCACCGCCCGACCGAGTCGACGCCAATGATCAGACTGGCTCGGTCCTCATCACCGTGCCCGTCAGCGTCTCCTACCGGGTCGAGGCGAGCCAGCAACTCGGCAGCATGACGGTCACGGTGCCGGTGGCGGCCAGCTCACCACACGTGATCATCGCATCGACCCAGCTCGGCGCCGTGAGCATTACCGGATAGCGCGACGCGAGCGGCCGCCTCGGTAGGCTGCTGCGCATGCCCCCCGCGACCGCTGCCGAGGCGCTGCGACCGCTGCCTGCCGGGTATCACGATCTGTTCGAGCGAGTGCTGCGTGCCGCCGAGGCAGACGGCAGGGTGCGCGCGATGTGGCTCAGCGGCTCGCTCGGCCGCGGCGTCGCCGACGCCGGCTCTGATCTGGACATTGTCATCGCCGTCGCGCCGGATGCGTTCGACGAGTTCGCCGCGGCGTGGCGCGACTGGCTGGCCGGCGTCACCCCCACCGTGCTCGCCAGGGAGCTGCCGAGACTTCCCGGCAGCTGGTACAGCCTGACGCCGGACTGCCTGCGGCTTGACGTCGTGACCGTGAAGGCCGGTTCGGCCACGCCCGCGGCGCTGAGCCGACGGCTCCTCGTGCTGGACAAGGACGGGACCGCTGCCGCGTCGCAGGCCGAAGAAGAGGCACCGGACCGGCCGGGACCCAACCCGGCGCGGCTGGCGGCGATCACCGAGGAGTTCCTGCGCCAGCAGGCCATCTTCCCGGCGGCAGTGGTCGCCCGCGGCGACTGGCTGCTCGGGGTGTCCGGCGTGCAGGCCGTGCACACGATGCTGTACGAGCTGTTCGTCGAGTCCAACCAGCCGCTGCCGCCGATGGGCGTCAAGCAGTGGTCGGCGAAGCTGACGCCCGGCCAACGGCAGATCTGCGCAAGCCTCCCGGCGCCGACCGCCGAGCCGGACGGCGTCCTGAGCGCGATGCGCGCGGCCGCGGACGCGTTTCGCCTCGCCGCCCGGCAGGCGCTCGCCGACAACGGCGCGGCCTGGCCGCGCGAGCTCGATGATGCGGTGCAGCGCTACCTGGCGACCGAGCTCGGCTGGACGGGGTAACGGCCGGCTACATTCGGCAGCGTGCCGCTCCGCAGGGTCGCCTACAAGCTGTACGAGCGGAGGCTGCGCCACCAGCTGGCGGCGGGCCCGGTGCCGCGGCACGTCGGCTTGATCATCGACGGCAACCGGCGGTGGGCTAGGCAGGCAGGGCTGGCCAGCCCCAGTGACGGACACCGGCACGGCGCCGAGCACATCTGGGACGCGCTGGGCTGGTGCGAGGCGGCCGGCATCCGGCACGTGACGGTGTTCCTGTGCTCGGCGGAGAACCTGGCGCGACGCGACGAGGCCGAGGTCTCGGCCCTGATGGACATCATCGAGCACACCGTCGCGACGAGGATCACCGCCGCTGACGGACGCTGGCAGGTGCACGTGGCCGGCCTGGTCGACCTGCTGCCGGACAGCACCGCGCGGGCCCTCAAGCAGGCGAGCGACGCGACCAGCGGCTGCGCGACAGGCGCGCACGTCACGCTCTGCGTCGGGTACGGCGGGCGGCAGGAGATCGTCGAGGCTGTCCGGTCGCTGCTGGACGAGAAGGCGGCCACGGGAATCGGCCTGGCCGAGCTGGCCGGCACGGTGACCGAAGCGGACATCGCGCGGCATCTCGCCTCAGACGGCCAGCCAGAACCAGACCTGATCATCCGCACCAGCGGCGAGCAGCGCATGTCCAACTTCTTGCTCTGGCAGGGGACCGGTGCCTACCTGCACTTCTGCGACTGCTACTGGCCGGCCTTCCGCGAGACCGACTTCCTGCGCGCACTGCGGGACTTCGCCGCCAGGGCGCGCGTCCCGGCCGACTGATCATGCGGGTCGCGGTCTTCCTCGGCAGTTCCGCCGGCCGCCGCCCGGAGTACGCCGCGGCAGCTGCGGACCTCGGCCGGAGCCTCGCTGAGGCTGGCGCCGGCCTGGTGTACGGCGGCGGCAGCGTCGGCCTCATGGGAGTCCTGGCCGACGCGGCCCTGGCGGCAGGCGGCGAGGTGATCGGGGTCATCCCCGCGCGCGTGTTCGCCGCCGAGGTTGCGCACCAGGGCCTGAGCCGGCTCGAGGTCGTCGGTTCCATGCACGAGCGCAAGGCTCTGATGGCCGAGCTTGCCGACTGCTTCGTCGCGCTACCCGGCGGGCTCGGCACGCTGGACGAGCTGTTCGAGGTCCTGACCTGGCGGCAGATCGGACTGCATGCCAAGCCGGTCGCGCTGCTGGACGTCGCGGGATTCTGGGACCGGCTGGTCGGCCTCGTCGATGCGCTGGCCGCCGACGGGTTCGTGCCGGAGTCCGGCCGCGGCCTGCTCGTGGCCAAAGACCCGCAAGAACTGCTGCGTCTCCTGCACGTCCGGTAGGTTCACGGCAACTTCACCGGAACGGCGGCGTTCCGAAATTAGCCGCCGTGCTGGGAGCTTTCCGGCCGGCCGGGTCCCGAACCCCAAACTGGGCGGCGACGCGAAACCCACCCGGGCGTAGACTGCAAATCCGCGGACCGGGGGCAGTTTCTGCGGGCTGTTGCGCCCGGTATGTCGCGGAAGCGGTGAGGAGGTCCGCCCCGGTGATGCCGAGATTTGGCCGCGGCCAGCGGGGCGCGGGCCGCGACAGTCTGCCGCCGCTGCCGCCCGGAGCGACGATCAGCTTCGGCGAGGAGCGGGCCGCGACCGACCTTGACGAGGTGTTCGCCGCGCTCGACCGTGACCTGATCGGGCTCGTTCCCATCAAGAGGAAGGCGCAGGAGATCGCCGCGCTGCTCATGGTGGACCGGGCCCGCCGCAGGTTCGGGCTCACCGCTCCGCGACCGAACCTGCACATGTGCTTCACCGGGCCGCCGGGGACCGGGAAGACGACGGTAGCGATGCGGATGGCGGACCTGCTGAACCGCCTCGGCTACCTGGAGAGCGGGCACCTGGTCCATGCCATGCGCGACGACCTGGTCGGCGAGTACATCGGTCACACCGCGCCCAAGACCAAGCGGGTGCTGGAGCGGGCGATGGGCGGCGTGCTGTTTATCGACGAGGCCTACTACCTCTACCGCGGTACCGACTCGAAGGACTACGGCCAGGAAGCGATCGACATCCTGCTCCAGGTGATGGAGAACCAGCGCGACCACCTGGTGGTCATCCTGGCGGGCTACAAGGACCGGATGGACGAGTTCTTCAGCTGCAACCCCGGCATGAGCTCGCGGATCGCGCACCACCTCGACTTCGCCGCCTACGAGCTCGACGAGCTGGCAGCGATCGGGCACCTGATGCTCGACCAGGCGCACTACTACATGTCCGAGGACGCGAAGGCCGCATTCCGTGATTACATCGCGTACCGGATGCGTCAGCCCAGGTTCGCCAACGCGCGCAGCGTGCGCAACGAACTGGAACGGGCGCGGCTGCGGCACGCCCACCGGCTGGCGACTGACCTCAGCCGCCAGTGGAACCGCGACGACCTGATGCGCCTCGAGCCGCAGGACATTTTCGTCCCGCATGCCGCCCCGCTGCGCGCCGGCGCGTGGGCAGGATCGGCCAGCGCCACAGCCGGGGCCTAGGTGCGCGAAGTGACGCCGAGGGTGTTAGCCCGGTCAGCCGGCGTACTCACTTGCGCGGTCCTCGTCGCCGGCGTGATGGCAGCCCCGGTGGCCGCGCCGCGCGGTGACCAGCGGGCGACACCAGGCGCGCTGATGTCTCGCGTTACGACAGCGCAGCCCTGGGCGTCTGTCGTGGCGGGCACCCTGGCCGAGTGGTACGTTCCGGCCGGCGGATCGGAGGTCGTCATCGGGCTTACCCGGATCACCCCGGCCGCGCGAGCGGCCGCAAGAGCGGCGTTCGGCGGCGCCGCGGACCTGATCGTGGTGCCCCGGCCGATGTCCGCCGTCGGCGTCGGCACCGTCCCGAAGGTGGTGCGCGGCCCGGTTCCCGCCACGACGCAGACCGGGCCGGGCAATCGGCGCTCGGAGAATCCGCCGTTCTACGGCGGCGGAGAGATCATCAGCTACCGGAAGGTCTCCGCGAGCCGCTACGACGTCGCCTACTGCACGTCCAGCTGGGACAGCCTCGCCACGCCCCGCGGCCTCAACGTCATGACGGCGGCCGGGCACTGCGACGCCAACCACACGTGGCGGACCTGGTACAGCGGCTACCTCGCGGACGGCGTCGTCCACATCGGCAACAAGGAAGGCGTCGTGGCGGTCCAGGTGTTCGGGCACGCCAAGTCTGACGCGATGACGATCACGCTCGGCGCCGCGTCAGGCACCTACGCGCCGCGCCTTTTCACCGGCACCGCGTCCTCGGCCGCCAGCATTCCGGTCACCGGCAGTGCCGTCATCTCGGCGCACTCAGTCGGTGAGCGGGTCTGCACCGACGGCGCGATCGCCGGGGCTGAAGTCTGCGGCCCGAAGATCATAAACGTCAACCTGTGCGTGCAGATCACGGACAGGGCGGCCGGAGTCTCGCAGTACGTGTGTCATCTGGCCCTGGCGGAGTACGACAGGCCGTTCTGCACGCCGGGCAATAGCGGCGGGCCGGTGTACCGAGACCTGGGACGCGTGCGAGCGGCGATCGCTCTCGGGACGATCGAGGGCTACGCCTCGCATGGCCGCAAGTACTACTGCTATATCAACCAGCTTCCTTACGTGCTGGCCGCCGTGCACGGAAAGCTGATCAAGAGCTGAGCAGAGCCGGTCAGCTCCGGCGCACGGCCAGTGCGGCCTTGTGCGCCAGACCCCGAGCCATCAGCCGCAGCATGTCACCCTGGCCCGGCTGGTTGTAGATGATGAAGTCGTCGAAGACGTGGGCCCCACGCCGGGCGGCGACCGCGGCCGCTGCGTCGCGGACGGCTGTCAGCTGCGCCGTGGTCATCTGCAGCTGGCGCTCGTCGGGCTGGTAGGTGGCGCCGAGGGGAAAGTCACGGCCCTGACTGCTGGTCATCTCGACGTGGCAGCCGAGAACGTGCGTCACCCGCCGCTCCCCGGCGAAGCCGACCATCCGGTTCATGCTGGC
>JASIGS010000076.1 GCA_030052355.1 Streptosporangiaceae bacterium
GGGTGGCCGACTACTACCCGTGCGAGCGCGTCGAGGAGCTGCCCGAAGGCCAGTTGCGGGTCGAGCTGCGGACCGCCGACACGCAGCTGGTACGCAGGCTGGCGCTGCGGCTCGGTGAGGACGGCCGGCTGGTGGCCCCGCCGGAGCTGGCCGGCCAGGTCACGGCCGATGCGACGGCAGCCCTGGAAAATTACTCCTGACGCCAATCCAGATCGAGGTCTGCACCGTATTAAGGCTGTGGTCACCAGAACTCTGCCAGCCGGACACATAGGTTCGCTTGCATGGACCACGTGTAGACTCTTGCCTGCGGATGTCCGGACCCCGCATGCCTCGCTGAATGGGGACAGATCGAGATGTTTGATCCGAGCGCGCCACATATCATCATCCTGCTGATCGTGGTCTTGCTGCTGTTCGGTGCGCGGCGGCTACCTGGGGCGGCTAAGTCGCTCGGTGAGTCGATGCACATCTTCAAGCGGTCCGTACAGGGCTTGGACATCGACGGCACGGACAGCGCCGCGACGCCGGAGCCTTTCGCAGGGCCGGGTAACGCCCCGCGAGCCGGCTCGTTTACGTCGTCCACGCCGCCAGCGAGCATCGGCGCGTCCGCGGACGCGACGCAGCAGCAACTGGCCGACCTGCAGCGCCAGATAGCCGACCTGCAGCGCCAGGCGGCCAACGGGAACGGCAGCCAGCTTTCTGAGACTCAGACCACCCAGCCCTTCTAACTGGGGCCCAAGGTGGTCATGCCGGATGACGGGATCGACTTCGCGCCCGGCGAGGAGCATCCCGGCCTGAAATACGGTCCGCGCTCGCGTACCAACCCGCAAGCGCGGATGCCGCTCATGGAGCACATCCGGGAACTGCGGAACCGGATCATCAAGATCGCGGCCGCGCTGACGGTGGCCTCGGTCATTGGCTGGTTCCTCTACCCGCATGTGTGGCAGTTCATCGAGCGGCCTTACTGCGACCTCCCGCGCCTGACCTCGCTGTCGATCGGGAACACCAAGGGCGGCTGCCGCAACACGCTGTATGTCAGCGGGATCTTCGACGGGCTGTTCCTGAAGCTGCAGGTCGCCATCATCATCGGCGCGATACTGTCCTGCCCGATCTGGCTGTATCAGTTCTGGGCGTTCATCGCACCGGGGCTGTACTCACGCGAGCGGCGCTGGGCCTACTACTTCGTCGGCGTGGCCGTGCCGCTGTTCATCGGCGGCGGCGTGATGGCCTATTTCGCGATGACCAAGGGCCTGCGGTTCCTGCTTGAGCTGCTGCCGGCCGGTGTCACGCCGATCATCACGATCACCAACTACCTGAGCTACGCCGAGGCGATGCTGCTGATCTTCGGCCTGGCGTTCGAGCTGCCGCTGGTGTTCGTGCTGCTCAACCTCGCCGGGCTGATGACGCACGTCCGGTTCAGGAAGTGGCGGCGGATGATCATCTTCCTGGTGTTCGCGTTCGCCGCGTTCTTCACCCCCAGCCCCGACCCGATCAGCATGCTGCTGCTGGCAGTCCCCTGCGTGGTGCTGGTGGAGGCGTCCGAGATCTTCATCTGGGCGCACGACCGGCGCAAGGCGCGGCAGGGCAGCCTGGAGTACCCGGGCCTGTCCCAGGAAGAGGTCGAGAAGTACGGGCTGAACAAGCGGCTTGACGGCGTCGACGCGGGCACCGGCTCCAACACCGGTTCGGGCCGCTAGCGGGTCTGCGCCGGGCCGCATTCGCCAGGATCTACCGCTGACCGCCTAGTCTTGGCCTATGAGCTCGCAGGCTAGTCCGGCGGATCAGCCTCGGGCCGCCCGGCGGAGCCGGGCGGCCGACCGGCCCGGGCTAGCGGCGTTCCGTCATCTTTATGATTTTGACTTTGACGACTTCCAGGTGCGCGCCTGCCGCGCGCTGGAGGACGGGCACGGCGTCCTCGTCGCGGCGCCGACCGGGTCGGGCAAGACCGTCGTCGGCGAGTTCGCGGTGCACCTGGCGCTGTCCGGCGGCCGCAAGTGCTTCTACACCACGCCGATCAAGGCCCTGTCGAACCAGAAGTACGCCGATCTGGTCAACCGGTACTCGGCGGACCAGGTAGGCCTGCTGACGGGGGACAACTCGATCAACGGCGAGGCACCGGTCGTGGTCATGACGACCGAGGTGCTGCGCAACATGCTGTACGCGGGCTCGCTGACGCTGTCCGGACTCGGCTTCGTGGTGCTGGACGAGGTTCACTACCTGGCCGACCAGTTCCGCGGCGCGGTCTGGGAAGAGGTCATCATCCAGCTGCCGGAGTCCGTGCAGGTGGTCGCCCTGTCGGCGACCGTGAGCAACGCGGAGGAGTTCGGCGACTGGCTCGAGCAGGTCCGTGGCGGGACCGCGGTTGTCGTGGACGAGCACCGGCCCGTGCCGCTCTGGCAGCATATGCTCGCTGGCCGCAGGCTTCTTGACCTGTTCACCTCGAGCGGCGCGGTGAACCCGGAACTGAAGCGGCTGGCGCAGCGAGAGGGCCAGGCGGGCAAGCCCAGCGGCCGGCGATCGGGGCCGGCCACGCGCCGCCCCGAGCGGCTGCGGGCGCCGGCCAGGCCGCAGGTGATCGAGCGGCTGGATGCCGAGGGCCTGCTGCCGGCCATCACGTTCGTGTTCAGCCGGGCCGGCTGCGACGCGGCGGTCCAGCAGTGCCTGCTCGCCGGGCTGCGGCTCACCACACCGGAGGAGACGGCGGCGATCACCGAGCTGGCCACAGCCAGGACGGCGGCCATCGACGCGTCCGACCTGACGGTCCTTGGGTACGGCGAGTGGCTGGCTGGCCTGCAGCGGGGGATCGCCGCGCACCACGCGGGGCTGCTGCCCACGTTCAAGGAGGTGGTGGAGGAGCTGTTCACCGCGGGGCTGATCCGTGCCGTGTTCGCCACCGAGACGCTCGCCCTCGGCGTCAACATGCCGGCCAGGACCGTGGTGATCGAACGGCTGGACAAGTGGAACGGCGAGCGTCACGCGGACCTGACCGCGGCCGAATACACCCAGCTCACCGGCCGGGCCGGGCGCCGTGGCATCGACATCGAGGGGCACGCTGTCGTGCTCTGGCAGCGCGGCCTCGACCCGCTGGGCGTCGCCGGGCTGGCGGGCACCCGCACGTACCCGCTGAACTCCAGCTTCCGGCCGACCTACAACATGGCGGTGAACCTCGTCGGCCAGCTCGGCCGGGCGCGCGCCGCCAAGCTGCTGGAGTCATCGTTCGCGCAGTTTCAGGCCGACCGCAGCGTGGTGGGCCTGGCCAAGCAGGCCGCCGCACTGCGGCAGCAGGTGGCCGGGCTGCAGGTCAGCTGCGAGCGGGGTGACATCGAGGACTACGACCAGATTCGCAGGGAGCTCGGGCAGCTCGAGCGGGCGGCGGCCAGGCAGCGTTCCACCGAGGCGGTTGCCTCGCTCGAGAAGCTGCGCCCCGGCGACATCATCAGCGTGCCGGCCGGGCGGCAGGCCGGGCTCGCGGTCGTGCTCCAGAAGGGCCGGCTCGGCAACGGTGATCCGCATCCGCTCGTGCTGACTGCCGGCCGTCACCAGGTCAGGCGGCTGACCGTGGCTGACTTCCCCGGCCCGGTGAGCCCCATAGAGCGGATCAGGATCCCGGCCTGGTTCAGTCCCCGTTCCGCGAGTGACCGGAGGGACCTGGCCTCGACGGTCCGCAACAAGCTCTCCGGCCGCCTCCTGCCGGGCGAGCCCGGCGCAGCCGACGGCCTCGCCACAGGCCGAGACGGAGCCGGGGACGAAGCCGCGGACGCGGGTTCGGACGGGGCCGCGAGCCTTGACCATCGCGGCGGGCTGGCGGACTCGGACGGCCGTTCCGGCGGCCGTGACCCGGGCGGCCGCGACTCCGGCGGCGAGGACTCCGACGGTGTGGACTCCGGCGGATACGGGGACTCCGGCGGACCCGGGGATTCCGGCGGCGGCCGTCCGGGCGGTGCGGCCGCGCAGATCGCGGAGCTGCGTCGCCAGCTGCGGCGCCACCCCTGCCACGACTGCCCAGACCTGCAGGTGCACGTGCGCGACCTGGCGCGCCGGACCAGGCTCGACGCGGAGGCCGCGGACATCGAGCGGCGGGTCTCCGGCAAGTCTCAGGTGCTCGCCCGCACGTTCCGCCGGGTCTGCACCGTGCTCGACCGCCTGGGCTATATCGAGGGCGACTCGGTGACGACGGAGGGCCGGCGGCTGGCTGCCCTCTACACCGAGCTCGATCTGCTGGCCGCCGAGTGCCTGCGCCGCGGCACCTGGTCCGGCCTGTCGGCGGCCGAGCTGGCCGCCTGCGTATCGGCGCTGACCTTTGAGTCCCGCCGGCCGGAGGACGCCCACCCGCCGAGACTGCCGCACGGGCGCGCCCGCGAGGTGCTTGCCGACATGACCGACATCTGGGGCGAGCTGTCTGCGGCCGAGAGCGAGCAGGGGCTGTCGTTCCTGCGCGAGCCAGACCTCGGCCTGGCCTGGACCGTGCACGCGTGGGCCCGCGGTACGGGGCTGGACAAGCTTGTCGGCGACGACCTGGGGGCTGGCGATTTCGTCCGGGCCGTGAGGCAGCTCGTGGACCTGCTCGGTCAGGTCGCCGTGGCGGGTGCGGGCACCGATCTGGCGGCCACGGCCCGCGAGGCGATCCACGCCGTCAACCGCGGCGTCGTCGCCTACTCTTCGGTGGCTTAGATCGCCGCGGGCACCCTGACCGGCAGGTCGTAGACGCGCCGGACGCTGCTGCCGAGCCGGGTGATGTCCGCCCCGTAGACATGCAGCGAGATGGCGATGTCGTCGCCGAAGTTCCGCACCCGGTGGATGTCGCCCGGGGGAGCGAAGCCGCTGACCTCGCCGACATGGCCCTGGTTGCGACCGACCTCTTCGAGGTAAGCGCCGTCGTCGGACAGCTTGTAGAGCTCCTCGTACTCGACGCCTTGCAGCACGCCGAACACGCACCACGTGACGTGGTCGTGGATGGGCGTGATCTGGCCCGGCCGCCAGACCAGCGCGTTGACCGAGAACGAGCCGTCCGGCTCGACGTACAGGGTGTGGCAGACGTAGTCGTCCGGGGAGCCGGCCCGCTCGGCCGGGGTGAGCATGTCCGGCCCCGGCAGGTACCGCCGCAGTTGCACGGCCACGAGTTCGGCGGTCCGCTGCCAGTCCGCGTGCCGCTCGATTGCGCTGCGGATGCCGATGATCAGGTCGGCAGGACATCGGGTCAGGACCGGGCTGGTCACAGTCATGGCATCCCTCCTCGCTGGTCGGCTGACGCGGTTCAGCCTAGGGACCGCTGGGTGGCTAGCTCCACGAAGCGGGCCCGGAAACGAATGCCAATAATTCATACATCCATAGAGGGAATCTCTGGCTTCGCGTTTCTGCTGCTCAGCAGGTGTTCGCCCGACACACGTCAGGCCGCCGACGCGCCTCGGTGATCTTGCGGTTCGGGCCGACCACAGACGTTGTGGCGGTTGGGGCGGATCAAACAGGCTGATATCGGGCACGATCCTGGGGCGAAGTGCCACGACGTCGTGCTCGCGCCGACCCGGCAGCCCCAGCGGGCCATCTGCAAGGTACGCGATGGCCGCGACTGGCAGGATGCGGCAATGGGCTCGCTGATGCTGCTCGACACCGCCTCGCTGTACTTCCGGGCGTTCTACGGCGTGCCGGAGACCATGACCGCACCGGACGGGACGCCGGTGAACGCCGTCAGAGGACTGCTGGACATGATCGCGCGGCTGGTCCGGGCGCGCGGACCCGAGCGGCTCATCGCCTGCATGGACGTCGACTGGCGGCCGCGATTCCGGGTCGCCGCGATCCCGTCCTACAAGGCACACCGCGCCAACCCGGACGGGTCGGAGCAGATACCCGACGCGCTGGCGGTGCAGGTGCCGATCATCATCGACGTGCTCTCGGCGACCGGCGTGGCGATGGCCGGCGCAACGGGCTACGAGGCCGACGATGTGATCGGGACCCTGTCCGCGGCGGCGGATCAGCCGGTCGAGGTGGTGACCGGGGACCGCGACCTGTTCCAGATCGTGGACGACGAGCGCGGCATCAGGATCGCGTACATCGCCAGGGGCCTCGGCAACATGGAGATGGTCGATGAGGCGGCGGTGACCGCCAGGTACCAGATCCCGGGCAAGTCCTACGCGGCCTTCGCGGCGCTGCGCGGCGATCCGAGCGACGGCCTGCCCGGTGTCCCTGGCGTGGGCGAGAAGACGGCGGCCGCGCTGGTGCGCGTCTTCGGCTCGATCGAGGCGATGCTCACCGCCCTCGATCAGGGCCACGGCGGGTTCCCGATGGGCAGCAGGGCCAAGCTGGTGGCGTCCCGTGCGTACCTCGAGGCGTGCATGCCGGTCGTGCGGGTGGCCACCGACGCCCCGGTCCGGCTGGACGGCGGCCTGCTGCCATCGGTCCCGGCCGACGGCAGGCGCGTGGCCGAGCTCGACGAACGCTGGGACCTTGGCAGCTCGCTCGGCCGGATGCTGTCGGCGCTGGCCGCCGCGGGCTAGCCGCGGTGAGATGATTTGGACGGGGCGAGGGGTCCCGCAAGTCCCACTGGTGGAGGTCGGATGGCGCACGATCAGGGGGGAACGAGTCTGTACCCCGCGGACCGTCTCGGTCAGGTGGCTGCCGCCACGGCCGCTGCCGGGCTGGACGCCTTGCTGCTCACCCCAGGCCCGGATCTGCGCTACGTGACCGGCTATGACGCCCATCAGCTCGAGCGGCTGACCTGCCTGGTACTGCCGGCCGGACACGACCCGTTCCTCGTAGTGCCGCGACTGGAACTGCCGGCCGCGCAGGCGTCCCCGGCCGGTTCCCTTGGCGTGGAACTGATCGCCTGGGAAGAGACAGACGACCCGTACGCGCTGGTAGCCAGCAGGCTCGGCGCCGTCGCCTCGGTCGGCCTGTCGGACCGGATGTGGGCGCTGATGGTGCTGCGGTTCGCCCGCGCCATGCCGGGCGTCAGGCAGCACCTTGCCAGCGCGGCGCTGCGCGAACTGCGTGCCCGCAAGAGCCCGGCCGAGGTAGCTGCGCTGCTGGCCGCGGGCGAGGCTATCGACAGGGTGCACGCCCGGCTGCCTGGCTGGCTGCTGCCCGGCCGCACCGAGCGGGAGGTCGCCGCCGACATCGCCGACGCGATCCTTGCGGAGGGCCACGCCACGGTGGACTTCACGATCGTCGCGTCCGGGCCGAACGCGGCGAGCCCGCACCACACGGCGAGCGACCGGGTGCTGCGCCGCGGCGACGCCGTCGTGGTCGACATCGGCGGCACGATGCCGACCGGGTACTGCTCGGACTGCACCCGCACGTACGCGATCGGTGACGCGCCGCCCGACTTCGCTGCCTACTACGAGGTGCTGCGGTTCGCGCAGGAGGCCGCGTGCGAGGCGATCCGGCCAGGCGTCGCGGCCGAGACGATAGACGCGGCAGCGCGCGATCCGATCGCGGCGGCCGGGTACGGCGAGTACTTCGTGCACAGGACCGGGCACGGCATCGGGCTGGAGACGCACGAAGACCCCTACATCGTGTCCGGCAACGCTGAGCCGCTGCAGCCGGGACACGCGTTCTCGGTCGAGCCCGGCATCTACCCTGGGCCGCACGGAGCGAGGATCGAGGACATCGTGGTGTGCACGGAGGACGGCTGCCAGCGACTGAATAACGTCACGCGCGAGCTAGTCGTCGTGGAGGCCTGATGCCGGCCGTCTCGCGTGAGCCCAGGGACGAGGCGGCCGCTGCACTGTTCGGCCTTGCCAGGGAACTGGCCGATGGCGAGCTGCGGCCACGGGCTGACGCGGCCGAGAAGACGGGCACGTTCCCTCGTGAGACGTTCCGCGTGCTCGGCAGGGCCGGCCTGCTGGGCCTGCCCTACGACGAGCAGTTCGGCGGCGGCAGCCAGCCGTACGAGACTTACCTGCAGGTGGTGGAGGAACTGGCCACCGCGTGGCTCACCGTCGGGCTGGGGATCAGCGTGCACACGCTGACGTGCTACCCGCTGGCCACCGCCGGGACGGACGAGCAGCGCAAGCGCTGGCTGCCGGACATGCTGGCCGGTGACTTGCTCGGCGCGTACTGCCTGTCCGAGCCCGGCAGCGGCTCCGATGCCGCCGCGCTGCGGACCAGGGCCGCGGCAGACGGCGACGACTACGTGGTCGACGGGGTCAAGGCGTGGACCACGCACGCCGGGCAGGCGGACTTCTACACGCTCTTCGCCCGTACGGGCGGCGACCACGAGGGATCCGGCCGGGCGAGCGGGATCTCGTGCTTCCACGTTCCCGCCGTAACGCCGGGCGTGGTGGCGGGCCGGGCTGAGCACAAGATGGGCATGCGCGGCTCGGTGACGGGGCAGATGGTCTTCTCTTCGGCCAGGCTGCCGGCCGACCACCTGGTGGGTGAGCCCGGTCGCGGCTTCCCGATCGCGCTGTCGGCGCTGGACGCCGGCCGCCTCGGGATCGCGGCGTGCGCCACCGGGGTCGCTCAGGCCGCGCTGGACTGCGCGGTGGGCTACGCGCGGCAGCGCACCCAGTTCGGCAGGCCGGTGATCGAATTCCAGGGCCTGCAGTTCATGCTCGCCGACATGGCGACCGGCGTGGCCGCGGCCCGCGCGCTGTACCTGAGCGCGGCCAGGCGCAAGGACGCCGGCCTGCCGTACGGGCAGCAGGCGGCCATGGCCAAGCTGCTAGCGACCGACACCGCGATGCGGGTCACCACCGACGCGGTTCAGGTTCTCGGCGGCTACGGCTACGTCGAGGACTTTCCCGCGGAGCGGCTCATGCGCGAGGCCAAGGTGCTTCAGATCGTGGAGGGCACCAACCAGATCCAGCGGCTGGTCATCGGCAGGGAACTGGCCAGGTAGCGGCTCGGCGGCGAGGGCTAGCGCAGCGTAAACCGGTCGGTGTTGATACGGCCGCGCCCGCAGGCGTCGATCCGGTGCCAGCGTCCCGGCACGTCGAGCAGCTCGAGGTGACCGATCCGCTTCGGCAGCGCCGGGTCGACGACCAGCTTGTCGCCCTGCGGCTCGAGTCCGAGCGCGGTGCGCAGCAACAGCAGTGGCGTCCCGGCCGACCATGCCTGCGGGCTGCAGGCTGTCGGGTAGCGGACCGGATACATGGTCTTGCTCCGCGGGTAGCCGCCGAACGCCTCGGGGAGCCTGCCCTGGAAGAGCTCCGCTGCGTCCAGGATCCCGGCGGCTATGGCCGCGGCTTCCTCGGCGAACCCGTAGCGGCGCAGGCCCCACGCGATGAACGAGTTGTCGAACGGCCAGACCGTGCCCACGTGGTAGCCGATCGGGTTGTAGCGCGCCTCGCCCTCGGCCATCGTGCGCACGCCCCAGCCCGAGAACAGCTGCGGGCTCAGCAGGTGGCGCGCGACCGCGCGGGCCTTGTGCTTGTCGACGATGCCGCTCCAGAGCAGGTGGCCGATGTTCGACGTGAGAGCGTCCACCTGCCGGCCGTCACAGTCGAGCGCGAGGGCGAAGTACTCGCCGTCCTCCACCCAGAAGTCACGGTTGAACCGGCGCTTGAGGTCGCCGGCCTCCTTCTCCAGCCGGTCGGCGAATGCGGGGTCCTTCCAGACCAGCCGGGCCAGCCGAGCGCCGCGCATCTTGGCGTCGTAGGCGTATCCCTGGAGCTCGCAGGTGGCGCGGGGGAAGCCGGGCAGGTCGCCGTTGCGGTAGCAGATGGAGTCCCAGGAGTCCTTCCAGCACTGGTTCTCCAGGCCGGTCTTCTCGTTTCTCGTCTGGTACGACACGTAGCCGTTGCCCTGCAGGTCGGCGTACTCGTCGATCCAGTTCAGCGCCGCCCGGGCGGCGTGCTCGAGCTTGCCGACGAGCTTGGCATCGCCCGTCCAGCGCTCGTACTCGTCGAGCAAGACGACGAACAGCGGCGTGGCGTCGGCGTTGCCGTAGTAGGGCGAGTGCGGCCGCTCCTCGAACGCGGTCATTTCGCCGTAGCGAATCTCGTGCAGGATGCGGCCAGGGTCCTCGTCACGGAAGTCGTCGATCCGCGTGCCCTGCCGCTCGGCGAGGGCCAGCAGGGTGGTCTGTGCCAGTTCGGAAGTGAACGGCAGCGCCTGCAGGCTGGTGAAGATGCTGTCCCGGCCGAAGATCGTCATGAACCAGGGAAGTCCGGCGGCGGGCAGGGCGCGGCCGGGCAAGGTCAGCGTGGAGAACCGAAGTGCCGCGAGGTCGGTCAGGCACCGCTGGTAGATGGCGCCGAGCGGCTCCCAGTCGCACTCCAGCACCGGGGCCTGCCCGAGCCACTTCGCCAGGCCCCTGGCCATGTCCTGCTGCAGGTGCGGCCGGCCGTCCGGGGTCGGGGGCACCAGGGCACCCGTCATTGAGGCGGTCGACGCCATCACTTCGATCTCCGTCTGCCACTCGCCGTGCGGCGGCACGGTGATGGTGAACGACAGGCCCTTGTCGTCGATGCTCGCTGGTGCGCTTGACGATATGCGCGTCTCCCGCAGGTAGGTGTCCCGCCGGTAGGACAGCACGAGGCAGTCGTCGAGCGCGCGAGCCTGGTAGCTTCCCTTCTTCTTGAGCGCGTCCTTGACCTCGAAGAGGTCGGCGAAGTCGCTCGCGGCGTCGATGCGGATGTCCAGGTCGGCTGGCACGTTGTCGTGGTTCAGCACCCGGATCTGCTCCCGGAAG
>JASIGS010000623.1 GCA_030052355.1 Streptosporangiaceae bacterium
ATGCTGACCTCATCCAGGATGCCGAACCGCAGCTTCTCGTGGCCGAGCATCATGTTCTGCACGATGTCGAGGTTGTCGCACAGGGCCAGGTCCTGATAGACGGCCGCGATCCCGAGGTTCGCCGCTTCGCGCGGTGAGTGGATGTGGACCGTCCGGCCCTTCCAGCGCAGCTCGCCGCTGCTCGGCTGGTGGATCCCGGCGATGCACTTGATCAGCGTGCTCTTGCCTGCCCCGTTATCCCCGGCCAGCGCGGTGACCTGCCCGGCCGGGATATCGAGGTCCACGTCGGTCAGGGCCTGGACAGGGCCGAAGCGCTTGCCGATCCCGCGCAACTGCAGCAGGGGCGGGTCGGCCAGTGTGGTGCCGGGCGCGGACAGTGCCGCGCCCGCAACAGCGGGCGCGGCACCGTCCCCGGCGCTGTTAGCTACCACCGGCCCGCCTGGGGCCGGTCTCCAGCGCTAGCGTTCATTTACGAGATCCCGTACTTCGTGCAGTCCGCGGCGAACGTGCCGGCGCAGATCTGCGAGGCAGGCACGAACCCGTCCTTGACGATCGTGGACTGGATCGTGGAGGCCGTCACCCATTCCGGCGTCAGCAGGATAGAAGGTACCTCTACTCCGGTGTTGACGTCCTTCGTTGTGCCGTTCACCAGCGCCGACGGCGGGGTGAGGCCGGCCCGCAGGTACATCGCCAGCGCGACCGAGGCCTGCGCCTCGAGGTAGATCGGCTTGTACACGGTGCCGCACTGGTAGCCGGAGATGATGTTCTGGATACCGGTCAGCGTCGCGTCCTGCCCGGTTACCGGGAAGGTGAACGGCTTGATGTGCCGGACGGTCGCCAGGTAGTGGATGATCGGCGCGCCGTTCTCGTCGTTCGGCATCAGCGTGGCGTTGGCGGTCGGGTGCGCGGTGTAGGCGGCCTCGAACTCGGTCAGGGCGACGTCCGGCGTCCAGGTTCCCGCCGGGTTGGCGACGTCCTTCCAGGCTCCGCTCTTGAAGTACGGCGCCATGACCGCGTCGTAGCCGTCGGCGAACAGTGTCGCGTTGTTGTCGGTCGTCGCCCCGTGCATGACGATGACCTGCGGCTTGGTCACGTGCCAGGCCTTGATGCAGTTCACAAGCCCGTCGCCGAGCAGCGTGCCCACGTAAACGTTGTTGAAGCTGACGTAGTACTTGCGGCTGCCGCCGAGAGTGAGCCGGTCGTAGTCGATCACCGGCACATGGTGCGCGTTGGCGTAGGACTCGATCCGCGCGCCCACACCGGAGTCGAGCGGGTCCATGATCAGGACTTTGGCGCCGTTGGTGATGTCGGCCTGAGCGTCGGAGTACTCGGTTGCGTCGCTGCCCTGGGCGTTCTGGATCACGATCTGGGACGACTTGAGCCCCGCGTCCAGCATCGCCTTCCTCAGGTACGGCGCGTCAAACTCGACGTACCTGGTCGACGACACCGTGTCGGGCAGGATCGCCGCCACGTTCCCCGATCCGTGCGACGCCAGGATCTTCAGCTGCGTCATGGCGTCGAAGGACAGGTTGAACGATTTGTAGGTGAGCTTGGGGATCTGCGATGAGCTCAGCTTGCCCGACGAGCTCGGGGTGCTCGTCGAGCTGCCGCAGGCGGCAACCAGCAGCGCCGCGCTGGCTGCGATGGCTGTCGCAGCCACTGCCTTGGTGACTGAACGCAAAAAAACCACCTCGTCTGTCGGCGGGACGCCGCTGAGAGCCACCACGGGGTGTGGTCACAGCCAGCAGTCACGCGTGCCAAAACCTCTTACCGCGGCAAACACTAAGCCTGTATCGATTAACGGCCTCGTTAACATCGGCGTAACCCTGTGAATATTCCGTTAAAGAAGTAACGCTCCGGTCACGGGACAGTCTCGGCGGCAAAGCGGGGCCGCGTGCGGCCGATCGGCCGGGCCGCCAGCACCGCGGTCAGGCCCACCGCAGTGGCGTCAGCCGGTGCGGTCAATCGGCGAGGATCCGGTACCCGGCCCGTGGCTGGGTGACGATCAGCGGCGTGCCGTTGGTCTCGAGCTTCGCGCGCAGCCGCCGGACGTAGACGCGGACGTACTCGGTCTCGGTCTCGTAGCCATGTCCCCAGACCCGGCGCAGCAGGTGTGCGTGGCTCAGCAGCTTGCCGCGGTTGATGGCCAGCTCGCGGAGCAGCGCGAACTCGGTCGGTGTCAGGTGCACGGCCAGGCCGGCCCGGCTGACCTGCTGGTTGGTCAGGTCTATCACCAGGTCAGCGACCGTGATCACTTCGGGCGCGCTGCCTACGGAGGCAGTCCCGGCCGGCCTGGTGCGGCGCAGCGTGGCGTTGATGCGCGCCAGCAGCTCCTCGATGCTGAAGGGCTTGGTCATGTAGTCGTCGGCGCCGACGTTCAGCGCGCTCACCTTGTCGCGCTCGCCGCCCCTTGCGGACACGACGATGATCGCCACCGCGGAGCGCTCGCGTATCAGGCGGCAGAGCTCGAAGCCGTCCATCTCCGGCAGCATGAGGTCGAGCAGCACGATCTCGGGGGACTCGGTCTCGAGCAGCTGCAAGGCCCGCATCCCGTCCGCCGACACGACGGTGTCGAAGCCCCGGACCGCGAGATTAGACCTGATCAAGTCCACGATGTTCGGGTCGTCCTCGACAAGCAACGCGCGCGTCGCGGCTTCACCCGCCACCGACGACGACTCCCATCTGTCCCGGCCTCCCCGTGCCAGCCTGACCGCCTGCGCCGCGAGCGGTCGTCTCCTCGACAGCGTTGGCCTGGCCCGATTGCGGCGGGCCGGCCCCGCTGCCGTCGAAGGTACCCGGCGCGTGTTCGTGCGCCAAGCTGAGATCAGCCTCAATGGCGAGCTGGATCTTGAAGCAGGTACCGCGAGGCCGGGCCACCAGCTCGAGGCGCCCGCCGTGAGCCTCGACGATGCCGCGGGCAATTGACAGGCCGAGTCCGGCGCCCGCGGTCGGTCCGCGGTGGCGCCTGGACGGGGTGAACGGCGCGCTGGCCAGGTCCGGGCTGAGCCCTACTCCGTCGTCGGCCACCAGCACCTCGACCTGCGCGTGCCGCGCCACGGCCGTGACCGACACCCTGGTGCCCACCGGGTTGTGGCCGACCGCGTTGGCCAGCAGGTTGACGAACACCTGCTCGAGCCGGTCATGATCGGCCCAGATCACCGGCAGGCGGGGGGCGCAGGACAGCTTCACCTGCGGAGCGGCGTCCGGCGGCAGGCAGGCGACAGCGGCCTCGAGTACCAGGGCCAGGTCACACCAGTCGGGCTGCAGCCGCAGGATGCCTGACTCGATCGCGGAGAAGTCGAGCAGGTCCTCGACCAGACGCCCCAGCCTGGCCGATTCGGCGGCGATCCGTCCGACAAAGCGCTGCTGGGACGCCTCGTCCCAGGTCACGTCCGGCTGCATCAGGCTGGAGGCGTAACCCCTGATGGCAGTCAGCGGGGTACGCAGCTCATGGCTCAGCCTGGACAGGAAGCCGCGCTGCAATTCCTGCGAGCGCCGCAGCGTCAGCGCCTCCTCATGGGCCACCGACGCCTCTTCGCGCTCGAGCGCGAGCCGCAGCGACCTGGCGGCATCCTCCAGCAGGGCCGCGGCATCGGCGGGCGGGTCGGCCGCAAGCCAGCTGGCCGCGAGGACGGCACCGCATCCGGGTGCGTCGAAGGTAACGGAGAGCAGCGGCCGGATGCCGACCGTGTCGGCGACCGCTACATCGTTTGCGCGCGAGGTCCCCAGCAGGGCGCTGGCCGCCGCTACCAGTTCCGTCCGCACGTTCTCCGCGGGCTGCGCGCCCGCGTCGCTGACGTCGGCTCCCGCTCCGCCCGCCGGCAGGCGGGCCCACGCGCGGCACTGGGCTGGTCGGCCAGGCGGGGCCACCACCAGCGCCGCCTCGTCTGCCTGCAGGCCGCGGCAGAGCGCCTGGAGGGCGACGGTGAGGCTCTCGCTGACCGGCAGCGGCCCGGCCAGCGTCTCCAGCACTTCCCTGATCGTCTCGAGCACGCGGTTACGTGAAGTGACCACCTCGAGCAGGCGGTCGCGCTCGATCGCGCTGGCCGCGTACCCGGCGTAGAGCGTGACCAGGTCAAGGTCGTCGCGCTTCGGCCGTCCCGGCATGGCCCGGAACACGGTGATGACGCCCGCCACCCCGGCCGGGCCGAACACCGGCACCGACCAGGAGCTCGCCACCTTCGCGGGCCTGGCCAGGGCCGCGAACGGGGCCCAGTGGGCGCCGGACACGTCCTCCTCGATCACCGCTTCCCTGCTGGCGGCCGCGATCCCCACCGGGCCGCCGGCCGGGCCGCACGGGAGCCTGGACCACGCCGAGAGAAGCGGCGGCGACATGCCCAGTGACGCGGCGCACTCCAGCCAGCCGTCGGCCATCAGGTGGATGCACAGCCGCTCGCTGCCGAGCGCGGCTCCGAGGGCTGACAAGATCAGGGACAGGCTCGACGAGGGGTCCGCCGACACCAGCCGGTCGGTCAGCCCGTGCAGCCGCGTGAGCTGGCTGCGCGCCGAGGAGTCGGCGTCCTGCCCCGACATCAGCGCCACCACGTCGTCGCGGTGCACCTCGCTGGGGGTGACCTCGGCCACGACGCGGCCGTGCCGCAGCACCACGATCCGGTCAGCGAGCCGGAACATCAAATCGATGTCGTGGCAGGCCAGCAGCACCGCGGTCCCGTCGCGACGGAGGTCGGTGATCAGGTCCTCCACCTGCCTCGACATCGTCACGCCGAGCGAGGCGGTGGGCTCGTCGAGCAGCAGCAGCCGGGGCCGCCGGCCAATCGCCCTGGCCACGGCCACGAGCTGACGCTGGCCGCCGGACAGCGACCTGACGCCGCGTGACGTGGTGGGGAGGCTGATGCCGAGCCCGCCAATCAACTGCGCGGCCTCGGTATGCAGCCTGATGTCAGAAGCGATGTGGACGCTGCGCTCACGGCCGAGCATGAGGTTGGAGGCGATGTCGAGGTTGTCGCACAGGGCGAGGTCCTGCCAGAGCACGCTGACGCCTTGCTTTGCCAGCGCGCCAGGATCGGACGGCGCGGGGATGCCGCTCAGCCGGATCTCGCCGCCGGAGGGTGCGATGTCGCCACCGATGCAGCGGACCAGGGTGGTCTTCCCAGCGCCGTTCTCGCCGGCCAGGGCCACGATTTCGCCGTCGGCCACCGTCAGGCTTACCCCGCGGAGGGCCGCCAGCGGGCCGAAGTTCACGCTCAGGTCGCTGACCTCGAGCAAGCGCGGGCTGTCGGCCCAGCCCGGGGACTTGCTTGTCAGCGTTGCTGCTGTCATGCGCACACTGCGAGCCTAACCGCACAAGCCGCCTGTGTAAGGGCTGGTCAGGCCGCACCAGGCGGAGCGGGCCCGCGGCGCGCTACGGGTAGCTCGTCAGGTCTACCGGTGCCACTGTTCCCGGATTCGTGGATGTTACCGGGCCGCCGGTGCCGTTGATGATCGAATTGTCTCCTCCCGAGCCGGCTATCCAGACGGCGAAGACGTCGTGGAACTGAACGCCGGGCGTGTCCGGTGCCTCGAACGCTTCGGCGTCATACAACGTCGCGGTCGTGTCGATGAAGACGACGTAGCTGCCCATCCCGTAGCCCTGGAACGTCCGCACGTTGCCGGAAACCAGGAAGGCCGGATAACCGTCCTGCGTCGGCGTCGCCATCCAAGCCGACTGTGTCGGCGGGTCGTAGGGCAGCTCGTTCTGGAAGAAGACATCCGTGCCGCCCTGGCCGCGCCAGATGACCTCGTACTTCTGGTAGTGCTCGACCGCCAGGCCGTAGGCCGTCACGTCATTCCCGGTGACGACGACCCCGGTGGCCGCGGTGTTGTCGGTCCAGCCCACGTCGTTGCCGTGGTCGGCCCGCCACGCCCACACGTCATCGATGATCGAGTTATCGGCGTTGTCGAGCAGGCTGACGTTCGCCGCGACGGCGGTCGTCTCGGCACCGCCGATGCGGAAGAAGACGTCCTGGATGGTGTCGGGGTCGGCAGCGGCGCCGGCCGGGTGGCCGGGAACCCCGACGGATAGCAGCACCGGGGAGTCGACCGGGCCCGCGTCGATGATCAGGCCGGACAGCTTAACTCCGACGTTTGACGCGACGATCATCGCGGCGTTGCCGCGCTGGGGCACCAGGGTCGCGAAGCCGAGGCCGAGGACCACGGTGTCCGGACGGCTCACCAGGATCGGCTGGTCCAGGTCGTAGACGCCTGGCGTGAGTACGAGATCGCGGCCCAGGGCCAGCGCGGCGTTGATGGCGGGCACCGGGGTGCTGGGGCTGGCCACGAAGAACCTGGACAGCGAGAGTGACCGGCCGGCTTCGGTGCCGCTTGCCCATGACGGGCCCGAGGAGTTGTGCTGGAGCGCGGGCACGAACACCCTGAGGCTGCCGCTCTTGCCGGTGTACAGGAACGGCTCTTCCTCCGTCACCGGGCTGGTGGCAAGCACCGTGTTCTGCTGGCACTGGCCGGTGAACACCGCCGATGGCGCGCCCTCGACACCCGAGTAGACCATGTTCCACAGCCCGTTCGGGCAGCCGTCGGCCCCGCCGATGTCGCTGTTGCGGACCATGTACTGCTGGTTGCCGTAGAAGTCGAGATCACCGCTGATCTCGCTGTCCGCGATGAAGCCGCCGCTGGCGGAGTTGGCCGTCGCGCAGTAGTCCTGGAAGACCACGCTGCCGTTGATGATCGTCCGCCTGATCGGGGCAGCCTGTGACGCCGACCACATCTCGGCGGAATTGGCGCAGCCAGCCCCGAAGGCGTCCTGGACGGGCGGCGCGTAGGCCGGCGGCGTGCTCGGCAGGTCCACGTTGAGTGTGAGGTTGGAAAGCGAGCGCCAGAAGTTGTCGTCCGAGTTGCAGTTCGTGGTGCCAGCCGTGCAGAGGTTGTTGAACACGTCAATGGCGCCGTCGACGACCGTGTCCTGCGGCAGGTAGCCGAGGCCGGCGACCTCGGTGTAGTAGCCGACCTGGAACACCAGCGGGCTCGCGGCCGAGCCGTAGGTGCCGGGCTCGAAGAAGACGGCGTATCGCTGGCTGTCGAACTGACTGGCCGCCGGGACCTGCTGGGTGGAGATGGCGTTCAGGTCGGCCTGAATGGTCGACTGGCTCATGGCGTCGTTGAAGACGCAGACGTCGGGGCCAAGGGCCGGGACATTCGCCCCGGGGCAGAGCGACGGTGAGGCGGCGCCAGCCGACGCCGTCCCGGCCGGTGCCACC
>JASIGS010000624.1 GCA_030052355.1 Streptosporangiaceae bacterium
CGCGCTGCTGGCTGACATCGTCGCCGGCGCGGTCCTGGTCAGGACGGCGACGGCCGCGCACATGATGACGAACGCGGCGGAGCCGAGGGTGAGTCGCAGCGCGTTCTCGGTGAAGTACTCGTCGAAGATCCAGACGCTGAGCGCGATGCTCACGATCGGATCGACGATCACCAGGAGCGGCTGGGACACGCTGAGCGGGCCCGCGTGGAGCGTCGCCTGCTCAAGGACCTCGGTGGCCGCGCCTGCTCCGGCGAGGGCGTATACCGGCCAGTGGCCGAACATCCCGCCCACACCGAACTGGGACAGCGTGTCGGTCATCGTCTTGATGAACGTCGCGACCAGCGCCCACATGATCGCGGTGGCGCTGGCGAGCAGGGCCGCCCGACGGCCGGGACTGCCCCGCGTGGCGAGCAGGGTCAGCACGGCGGCGGCCCCGACTGTCGTGCCGGCCGCGCCGAGCCACACGTGGCCGTCAGGCAGGGCCCGGCCGCCCTGCGGCTCGGCCGTCGCGAGGAACACCGCGAGCCCGACACAGGTCGCCGCGGCGGCCATCCAGGTGACGCCGCGGATGTGCTGGCGGATCCAGAACCGCCTGAGCAACAGCGCGAAGACCAGCTCGGTCACCAGCAGCGGTTGCACCACGGACATCTGGCCCACGTGCAGGGCGAGCGCCTGGAAGACGAAGGCTGCCGCCAGCGCGACCCAGCCGAACAACCAGAGCGGATTCCTGACGAGATAGGCGACAAACCGCCAGCCTGTCGACTTGCCGGGGTCGCTGACGCTGGCGAAGTGCTGGGTGACGACGTTGACGGCGTTGCCCAGCGCCGCAAGCAGGGCGTAGACGATTGTCACGAGATACGCGGCGCCGGGCTGACGGTCATGATCACGTGCTGCCCCGTCCGGCCGCCGCCTACACTCCGGAGCTGGCCGATGAACGCCGATCAGTACGCGGACGGTACCTACCGGTGGTGGCACCTTTCTGAGCCCTCGCCCGAACTCATGTCGGCGGTTGCCGACGGCTGGCTCTCCGGCGGAGGCCGGGTCCTGGACGTGGGCTGCGGCCTCGGCACCGAGGCCGGCTACCTGGCCTCGCTGGGCTGGCGGGTGTCCGCCATCGACCTGTCCGCGGTAGCGCTCGGCCGCGCAGCGGGACTGTGGCCAGCCGCCTCGTTTCTGCGCGCCGACGTGCGGGCACTGCCGTTCCGGGCACGTTCCCTCGACATCGCGGTCGACCGCGGCTGCTTCCACTACCTGCCGGCAGGTTCCCGTCCCCGGTATGCCGCCGAGGTCCTGCGCGTGCTGCGGCCTGGCGGGAAGCTCCTGCTGCGGCTGAGCCTGCGGGCGGCGGGAGTGCGCAACGACATAGACGAGTCGGTGGTCCGCGACACGTTCGCTGCCTGGCGGATCGAACGGATGGAGCGCCAGGCCGTGCCGAGCGACACCCGCATGCTCGACGTTTTGGTGGTGCGCCTCCGGACGGCCCCGCGCTAGTCTTTCGGAACGGTAAAACGGAGTCCTTGAGGAGATGGGGTTGCCCGGGCAATCGCGCACGCGCTGACGCAGTAGTCCTGGTACGTCATCGCGTGCTGCTCTGATTCGCGGCACTGCGAGCCCATCGCCGGCGCAGGCGGGGCGCACCTCGTCCATGCCCGCCGGCGGACGCCATCCTCTCTCTCCGATCCGAGGATCCGTGCCGTGCGCCCGTTCCGTCTTGCCTGCCTGGCCTTCCTGGGAGCCTCCCTTCCCGGTTCCACCTTTGGCCTGCTGTGGCCTTCGATCCGGCTCAGTTTCCATCAGCCGATCGGTGCCCTCGGCATCCTGCTGGTGATAGGGGTGACCGCCGAGGCCGTCTCTAGCGCCGCTGCCGGGCGCATCATGTCCCGCGCCGGCGGAGGCCCGCTTATCGCCCTGGCCACGGGAGCCCTGGCGCTGGCGCTGGCGCTCGAGGTGGTCGCCCCGTCAATGTGGGTGTTCGCCTGCGGCACCGTCGTGTTCGGTATCGGTTTCGGCGCCACCAACTCGGCGGTCAACGTGCACGCCGCAGCCAGCTTCAGCGCCCGCGAGATCAACTGGATGCACGCCAGCTACGGCCTCGGCGCAACCCTTGGCCCGCTACTGGTCACGGGGCTGCTGAGCGCCCACCTTAGCTGGCGCTCCGCGTACGCGATCATGGCCGCCGTCGAGGTCGCGCTCGCGGTTGTCTTCGCCGTGACCCGGCGGGCATGGCAGGACGGCCGGCCGCCGGCACCCACTGTGCAGCCAACGGGCGATGTCGCTCAGCCACCTGGCGGTGCCGCTCAGCCATCTGGCGGTGCCACTCAGCCGTCTGGAGGTGCCGCTCAGCCGTCTGGAGGGCCGGGTCAAGGGTCGCGCCGGCACGCGGTCGTGCTCGGCGGCCTGGCATTCGCGGCCATCGAGAGCGGCATCGAGTCCGCCGCTGGCCTGTGGGGTTACGTGTTCCTGACCGCGGGGCGCGGCCTCAGCCCGCAGGTTGCGGGGGTATGCGTGTCGGCGTACTGGGCGACGATGTTCGCCGGGCGGATGATCTTCGGCTCGGTGGCGGGCCGCGTCGGTGCGCGGCGCGTGCTGGCGGCTGCCGTCGCCGGCGTCGCCGTGGGCGCCGCGGTGATGGCGGTGCCCGGCATCGGCTGGCTGTCGGCCGTCGGCCTGGTGATACTCGGGCTGGCGGCCGCCCCGATCTTCCCGTTGCTCACGCTGACCACCGCGGAGCGCCTCGGAACGGCGAGCGAGGACGGGACCACGCGAACGGTGGGGCTTCAGGTCGCGGCGTCGGCCGCCGGCAGCGCGGCCCTGCCGGGCGGCGTGGGGCTCGCCGTCGGGTCGCTTGGCGCCGGGATCCTCGCGCCGCTCCTGCTCGCGCTCGGGCTGGCGATGTTCGGGATGTACCGGCTGGTGTCAGGCCGCTAGAGCGTCCCGAACGCGTTGTCCAGGATGTCCAGGCCCTCCTCGAGCAGCGCCCGGCCGATGACAAGCGGCGGCAGGAAGCGCAGCACGTTGCCGTAGGTGCCGCACGTCAGCACCAGCAGGCCGGCCGCGTGGCAGGCCTTGGCTACCTTCGCGGCCGCCGCCGCGTCGGGCTCGATGGTGCCAGGCTTGACCAGCTCGATGGCGATCATGGCGCCGCGGCCACGGACGTCGCCGATCACGGCGTGCTTGTCGGCCATCTGCCTAAGGCGCGGCAGCATGACTGCCTCGATGGCGCGGGCCGCGGCTGGCAGGTCCTCCTTGGTCATCGTCTCGATCGCACCGAGCGCGGCCGCGCAGGCAACCGGGTTGCCACCGAACGTGCCGCCCAGGCCGCCGGGGTGAACCGCCTCCATGATCTCCGCCCGGCCGGTGACGCCGGCCAGCGGGAAGCCGCCGGCGATGCCCTTGGCCGTGGTGATCAGGTCGGGCACCACGT
>JASIGS010000625.1 GCA_030052355.1 Streptosporangiaceae bacterium
CGAGGCCGCCCCGGGAGGCATCGTGGCCGCGCTGGACACCGTTGGCAGCGACGAGGCAGGTGACGTGTCGCTGGCCCTGGTGCCGGACCGGAACCGGGTGATCACGATCGCGGCCGCGCCCCGTGCCAAAGCAGACGGGTACCTCTTCATCGGAGCCTCCAACCCCGAGAGTGGCCCGTTCCGCGCGCGCACCCGCAGCAAAATCCTGGCGCTCGCCCAGGCGGGCGAGCTGGTCGTGCCGATCGCGCAGACCTTCGAGTTCGAGGAAGCCCCGGTCGCCTTCGAGATGCTCACCAGCCCGCATCCGCCTGGCAAGCTCGCCCTCACCAACGACAGCTGACGCTGGGAGGCGACAATGACGACGATCGCGGTGATCGGTGCCGGACATATCGGCAGCAAGGTCGCAGAGGCGGCCGTCCAGGCCGGCTACGACGTCATCGTCAGCAACGCAACCGGGCCCAAGTCGCTGGCCAGGCTGGTCAGCCAGCTGGGCAGCAAGGCCAGGGCAGCGACAGTAGAGGAGGCGGCCCGGGCGGGCGACGTCATCGTGGTCTCTGTCCCGGTCGGTGCGTTCGGTGACGTCCCAGTCAGGCCCCTGGCCGGGAAGGTCGTCGTCAGCACATCCAACTACAACGCAGCGCGAGAAGGGCACATCGCCGAGATCGACGACGGCAGAATCACGATCGCCGGGCTGCTCCAGCGGCACCTTCCGGAGAGCAAGGTGGTCCGGACCTTCAACATGATCTCCGCGGCTGAAGTCCCCGCCGACGGCACGCCGCCGGGCACGCCGAACCGCCGGGCCCTGGCTCTGGCGGGCGACGACGCCGACGCCAAGAAGACCGTGGCAGAAATACTTGACAGGTTCGGATTCGACGATGTCGACGCCGGAGCGCTCAGCGAGAGCTGGCGGTTCGGCCGGGGGCAGCCAGCGTTCATCGTCCGGCAGAACGCTGACCAGCTGCGGTCGAACCTGAAGCGTGCTCACCGAAAGTAGGCCCGGGCCGCTGTGCGGGAAGGACACTGCCAGGCTCGCGTCGCCAACGTTCAGCGCTTGCCTGCAGCGCTACAGCCGGCCGCGGTTCTAGTTCCTTAATGGGCGGCAGGCCGCCTGGCCTGGCCGCCAGCGCGGCAGGCGATCGCCCGACCGTGTGACACCGCGACATTAGGACGGTGCCGAGCCGGGGCCATCGACTGGCATGCTGGCAGCGGCTGAACCTGAATTGGCTTGCCAGATGCCCGCGCGGAAGGGCCCGTACGATCAGCGCATGGCGGTCAACACCGAATCGATCGGCCTCCTGCTGGAACGGGACGTTGAGCTGTCGCGGCTCAGCTTGCTGGTCAAGCAGGCAGGGGCTGGCCAGGGGGCGGTGGTGGCGCTTGAGGGACCAGCCGGCATCGGTAAGACAGGTCTCCTGTTGGCGCTTCACTCGCTGGCCGAGGGACAGGGATTGCGGGGGCTCAAGGCACGCGGGCGTGAGCGGGAAGCCGGCATGGCTTTCGCGGTGGCCAGCCAGCTGCTCGAGCGTCCCCTGCTGGCGGGAAGCGTGACTGAACGGCGCCGGCTGCTCGCGGGAGCGGCCAGGACGGGCGCGGGAGCGCTGGGACTGGCGGCTGGTGCGGCACCGGAGTCGGAGTTCGCGGCCCTGCACGGGCTGTACTGGCTGTGTGTCAACCTGGCGAAGAACGGGCCGCTCCTGTTGGCGGTCGACGATTTGCAGTGGGCCGACGGGCCGTCGCTGGCGTGGCTGGGCTATCTCGGCGGGAGGATCAGCGAGCTGCCGATCTTGCTGGCGGTGAGCGTGCGGGAAGGTGATCCGGCGGTACGCGAGCCGGCGGTGACCTGCGTGATCCGTGACCCGGCGGTGCACCACATGACGCTCGCGGCCCTGGGCCCAGACAGCGTCGCCACCCTGGTGCGCAGGCAACTCCGGAACCAGGCCAGCGCGGCGTTCTGCCGGGCGTGCTCGGAACTGACTGGCGGCAACCCCCTGCTGGTGACCGAGCTAGTGGCGGCTGCCCGGAGTGAGGAGATGACCGGCAGCGACCGGGACGCCGCCGCGCTCCGGTCGATCGCCCCGGCTGCTATCGGCGCGTCCGTGCTGGCCCGCCTGGCGAGGCTGGGACCCGACGCAATCGCCCTGGCCCAAGCGCTGGCGGTGCTGGGCTCGCAGAACGAAGTCATGACTGCGGCCGAGATGGCCGGCCTGGACACCGACGCCGCGGAGCTAGCGGCAGACGATCTCGCGGCGGCGCAGATACTCATACCCGCCCGGCCGCTGGATTTCTTTCACCCGCTGATGAGCGAGGCCGTCTACGCCAGTATCGGGCTAGGCGCCCGCCGGCTCGCGCACCGGCGGGCGGCCGCGCTCCTGGACCGGGCCGGAGCGGCGGACCGGGTGGCCGTTCACCTGCTTGCCACCGGCCCAGCTGGTGATCCGTGGGTGGCGGGCCGACTCGCCGAGGCAGCCGCCGACGCGCAAGAACGCGGCGCCCCGGAAGTGGCGGCGAGGTATCTGCAGCGGGCGCTGGCGGAGCCTGCGCCTGAGGCCTCACGTGCCGATCTGTTGCTCCGGCTTGGCCGCGCCGAGTGGTACACCGGGCAGGACTCGGCGATCAGCCATGTGCAGCAGGCGCTGGCGCAAGCACGCGACGCGGCAACCATTGCCAGTGCCGCGGGCACGCTCGCTGACGCCTTTTTGATCTCAGACCGGATCGACGCCGCGGTGGCCGTACTGCAGCAGGCGAGCAGCCGGATCGCGGTAGCAGACCCACCCCGCGCGGCCTCGCTGGAGGCGTGGTCGGTATTGCTTGGGATCCAGGATGACCGGACAGCGCCAGGAGCCCTGGAGACGGTGGACCGCTGGCAGGCTGAACTGGGCACCTTGCCCGACCCGCCGCTGCACAGCCTGGTCGCCCTCACCCAGATAGCGGTGCGACGCAACCAGGCGGGGACAGCCGTGCCGTTGCTCCAACGCTTTCTCGCATACCGGCCCTATCCGCCTCCGGTCGACGCCAGCGCATGCGCAATAGCTGCCCTGGTCGGCCTGGAGGATTACGCCGCGCTCGACCAGTTGTGCGAGGACACGCTGGCCAGCCTGGAACAGCGGTCGGCGGTCCCCTGGCTGGTGGTAGTGACGGGCTTCTCCGCCTGGGGCATGCTGCACCGCGGTGAGCTCGCCGACGCTGAGGCCCAGTCGCGGTGGGCACTCGAACACGCCGGAACCGGCGCACTCGTCGCCATCGACTTGGTCGCGCATCTGGTCGAAGTCCTAATCGAGCGCGACGAACTGGCGCTCGCCGACGCCGAGCTGACGCGCATTCCGTCGCCGCTGGAATCGCACTCGATCACGGTCCTGAACTACCTGATGGCGCGTGGCCGGCTGCGGGCCGCCCAGGGACGATCCGCCGAAGCACTGCAGGACTTCCTGGAGGTGGGCCAGCGATGCGAGCCGCTTGGCATCGTGCTGGCCTGGTACCAATGGCGCTCGCAAGCAGCGATCGTGCAGGCATTGCTCGGCCGGGCGGACGAGGCACGCACGCTGGCGCGTGCCGAGGTGGCCATCGCCCGCAGTGCCGGGCTGCCCCGGCAGCTCGGCCTCGCGCTGCACGCCGGCGGACTAGTCGAGGGGGGCACGGCCGGCCTGGAACTCCTGGCCGAGTCGGTCTCAGTGCTGGAGGGTTCGCAGGCACGGACTGGGCTGGCCCGGGCGCTGGCAGACTACGGGGCAGCGCTGCGCCGGGCCGGCCACCGTACCCTGGCACGGGCGACGCTGGAGCGAGCGCTAGACCTGGCGCACTACTGCGGCGCTCGCCGCATCGCGGCCTGCGCACGCGAGGAACTGGTCGCCGCGGGCGCCAAGCCGCGCCGCGAGGCGATCACGGGGCGCGATGCCCTGACGGCGAGCGAACTGCGGGTAGCCCGGCTCGCCGCAGAGGGTCACACGGATCGCGAGATCGCCCAATCGCTGTTCATCACCGCTAAGACCGCGTCGGTGCACCTGAGCCGGGTCTACCGCAAGCTGGGAGTCAGCCGCAGGAGCCAGCTCGCCGAGGCGCTGAACTCGGCCATTTCGTAAGGCACATACGGCAAAAAGATGTGACGGTCCTCCGGACGCCCTCACGACGGTGCAGGGTTCACGCTGATGCTGCGGGACGAGATTGGGGCGCCCGCGTCCGCTAACACTGCCCGGTCAGCTATTCAGAGAGTAGTCGTTGCAAATGAGCCGCAAGCCGACGAGGTCATGCCAGCCGCCAGGCGCTGCGCACGCCCGGGTGCGTTCTGCGCAGGACATCGAAGACGCCATGGCGGGTATCGTCCGTTCGGACGAACCCGCGGTAGTGCTGTCCAGCCTTGCCAGGTGCAGCAGTCCTTCGTTCAGCGACGCATGTTCGCTGCAACTCAGCGTCGGTGTCGACGACCTCTTCCAGATCTGTTTTCCCTTGCACGAGCAAGAGAGTTACGCCGCGGGAGCGGAATCCGCCGGTGAAGCCATAACGACCAGCTTTGGGGCTGCGTCCGGATCGGGATACCCAGCCTTCGCGGGAGTGGTCGTCCACTCCTGGGCTGAGCGTCGCCCCGCCGAAGATGACAGGATCATCGCCCGGCTACTAGTCGATCGCGCTGTGGCTATCGTCCGGGAGCAGCGCCTAGTTCAATCGGCGGCGCTCGCCGAGGAACGGGCCGCGAAGCTTGCGCTGGAACTGATCACGAGCCGCACTGAAGCCGAGGCGATCGGCATCCTGATGGCAACGCACCAGGCCACCAGGACGGAAGCCGCCCGGCTGCTGCGTCAGATGACCCGGGCGAGCGACGGCCAGCTCGATGAAATTGCCGCTGGCTTGGTTGATGCAGGAAGCCTCCGACGCTCGCTTGAAACCCCGGGGAGCTCCGCTGGGCATCAGCACCTCCAGATGGCGGCATGCCATGGCCGGACCGTCGGCACGCACCTGCCCGAAGACGCCGATGCTACGGATGTGCATGAGCGGTAGCCCCGCAGCGGCCGCCTGGCGCAGCAAGACGGGCCCGTACTCGAGCGGGGTGATCAGCGCCAGCCCGTGCTCGACGGCCTCCTCCCGACTGAAGCCGAGCAGCCGCTCCGCTGCGTGTTCCACGCGGTAACCTTCGCGCTGCCTCGACGGTCACGATCGCGTCACCGACTGACGCGAGCGCGTGTTCGGCCGGGTCGCGTTCAGGACTCACTGCTGCCTCCTGTTGCGGCGACGATCGCCTGCCCGTGCACGGCCGTCACGGTCACCTTGTCGAGGCCGAGCGCCTGGCCGGCCAGCCGCACCCCATCCGAGCCCACTCCCGTCGCGGTGATGGCCTGCCCGACCTCCAGCATGTCCAGGGTGCCGCCTACGTCGAGGGTGACGACCTGGTCCCCGTGCGTGCTCAGTGACCCGCCGACTGTCAGCCGCTCGATGCGCCCTCCGGGCATGATGCTGACGGCGATGGCGCTCAGCCGGGTCTGCCTGCCGCGGACCAGGCTCGTGCCCGCGCCGCCGAAGGTGGTCACGCTCTCGGCGACTTGGAGCACTGGCAGGTCCCTGCTCACCTGGATCCCGACCGCGCCGTCACCGTGGGTGGTGATGCTGCGGAACCAGGCGCTGGCCAGATCGCCGTCGTAGACGTTGAAGCCCCTTGCTCCTGGCCCCCAGGTAGTCACCGGCGCCTGTACCTCCAGCCGGCGCAGCGCGCCGAAGTTGACGAAGCCGATCCCGCTCGGGCCGTGCGAGGTCACCGGCGCGCGCACTGTCCAGCTGCCGACCTTGCCCCAGTTGTCCAGCACCATGTCGTTGGCGCCCATGGTCGTCACCGGGCCGTCGTTGACCACGGCGTCTACCTCGGCCCCGGAGACGACGTACACGCCCGCGCTGATCAAGTCGTGCGTGCCCGGCTGGATCCCGCCGTCGGTGACGATCGGGCCGGTGCGCAGCACGTCGGCCGCGACAACGCCACCGTCGGCGCGGCCGTCGCGGTCGCCGTGCCCGGCCACGAAGACTCCGCTACCCCGGATCGGCGAGTCGGCGCTGCCGGCACGGATGCCGCGAAGACTGGCCGTGATACGCGCCGCGGAGTCGTGCTGGCGGTTCCACAACGTGAAGGCGCCCTGCATGGCGTCCACCCCGAATCCGTGCTGCCGGTCCGGCCGGCCGCGCAGGTCCGCCGAGGCCACGTCCAGGCCGTCGATGTCCACGTGGCCGGAGGCGACGGCGCCGTCCGCGAGCAGGAGCACCTGTCCCCTGGTGCGGACGCTGCGGAGCGTCAGGCGGCCCAGGTCGCTGACCGAGGTGTCATTCCCGATCGCCACCTCATGATCGGGGACGATGACGGTGACGTCCTCCAGGACGTTCCCGGCGGTCAACTGGATACCCTTAGCGCCGAACTGCAGAGTGCCGCCCCGCAAGCTGACGCCCGGCGGCAGCCAGATCATTGGCATCCCGGTCAGCGAGCCGCTGACCTCGATGTCGTCTGCCGCGTTGAGCGCGTCCATGAGCTCCGCCGCGGTCGTGACCCTGAGGGTGGTGATCGCCGTGACTCCCTCTTGCTTTGTGCCAGGGCCGGGCTGGATACGCTCCGTCGTGCAGGCCGACCGGTCAGGCGCTGCGGCTGGCCCTGGCGACGTTAGCCTTCAGCTCGGCGAGGTTCTGCCGGGTGACGAACGCGGGCTGCCCAGGATCCACGCGCCAGCTCTCGTCCAGGCCCCCAAGGTCAAGCGCGTCGAACCCGAACTCGTCGTACAGCCGGGCCACGAGCTGCTTGGCTGCCGGGTCATCCCCGGCGAGCGCTAGCGCCCGCCGCTTCGGGTCGCCGTTCGGGTGCCCGTCCCCCGACATCTCCGCCGCGTTGATCATGCTGAATGCGCGGACGACCTTGCTGGCAGGCAGGTGCGCCTGCAAGAGCCCGGGCGCGGTCGTGGTCCCGTCGTCGATCTCGGCAATCGGCCCGTCGCGTTGCGGGAAGTAGTTGATGGTGGCGATGACGACCTTCCCGGCCAGCGGTTCGGCCGGCACCTGGCCGACGGTCGTGACCGGAATCGCGACGATCGCGAAGTCCGCCGCTCCCGCCGCCTCCGGCGGCGTGGCGGCTCTCGCGTGCGGGCCCAGGTCGCCGACCAGGCCGGTCAGC
>JASIGS010000626.1 GCA_030052355.1 Streptosporangiaceae bacterium
TCAAGCTCAACGTGAGTGGAGCCGATCTGACAGCTGTCACGGCGATCCTGCCTGCCATGACCTCGCCGACGATTACCTCGCTGGCTGAGGGCGACATGCACGCTGTCGAGGCCGTCGTGCCCAAGCGCGGCGTGAACAGGCTGATCCCGGCGCTGAAGGCCGCCGGTGGCCGCGACATACTCGAGATCCCCATTTCCAAGATCGTCGAGTAACTCTGGCATAAGTTTGCACCGATACGCGGGCGCCGCTCGCCGCTAGCGCCTGCTGCCATCCAGGCCGCCCGGACGACGTTGTGGCAGTTGCCCCCAGAATCGTGTCCGGCTTAGACCGATTTGCGTCGCCGCAATCGCCACAAGGTCTGTTTCTGGCCCGGCGGTTGCAACTCGGGCCCGGCCGTTTACAGCCTGGACACGTTGGCTAGGTGCTACGATGCTAGCATCCTAGTGTTAGCCGGGCCGCCAGAGGGCGGCCGGCGTCCGAAACGTCCAAGGCCAGCGTCGCGTGGGGCTGTTAGGAAGGACATCGTGCGTTCACTGAGGCGGTCTGCGGGCTCGGGGCTCCTGTCGGCGGGCTCCTCGGGGCTGGTGGGCTGGGTGCGACGCAAGGCGGGCTCGGTCTGGCGGTCGGCGGAGTGGCACCTGGTGTTCCGCGTGCTGCCGCGGTCCAGCCCACGGCTGGCCCGGGTCTGGTGGACACTCGTCCTGCTGCGATCGCTGCTTCCGGCCGTGCTGGTGGTCGCGACCGGTGCGCTCGTCGGGGCGGTGTTCGCTGGTGCGCGGCCCGCTGTACCGCTTGCCGTTGTGACCGGGTCTTCGATCCTGATCCTGGTGCTCAGCCCGCTGCAGGACTCACTCGGCGCCAATCTGGGTGCTCAGATCGGGCGTGACCTGCACGAGCGGCTGCTTCGCTCGGCCATCGAGCCGCCCGGCATAGCTCACCTGGAAGATCCCGGCCTCGCCGACGACTTCACGCTGGCCCGCGACTTCGAGCTGGGAATCACCGCACCGCCCGTTCGGGTCTGCATGCCATTCGTGGCCAACGGGCTCGTGGAGGTCGGCAGCGGCGTGACCACCGCGGCCGTCTTGTTCTGGTTCACGTGGTGGGCGCCGATCGTGCTGGTCGGATGCTGGCTGGCCACGCACCGGCTGCTGCGCGAGAGCGCGGTGTGGCGGAGCTGGAAGTCTGAGGAAGTCGTCAGATCCCAGCGCCATGCCGACTACGCCTACCGGATGGCCGTCGACGTGCCAGCGGCCAAGGAGCTGCGGCTGTTCGGCCTGGCCGGCTGGACGGTCAGCCGGTTCGCTTCCTACCGCCGCCAGCTGCTCGAGCTCGCGATGCAGGCGATGCGGCTACGCGAGCGATCGCTGACGATCGCCGCGCTGGTGGCCGTGGCGGGTAACGGGCTGGTGGTATGGGCGCTGACTTCGGCTGCCCTCGGCCACCGCCTCAGCGTCGGCAACCTGGTGGTCTTCGCGGGGGCGGTAACCGGCACCGCGGTGCTCGGCCTCGCCGACTTCGACTGGTGGTTCGACACTGCGTCCCGGCCAGCTCCGCTCGTGGAGAGCATGCAGCAGCGGATGTCAGACCTCGGCGCGCTGCCGTCCGGCAGCCGCGCGGCGACCGGCCTGCCGCGCACGGAGATCAGGCTGCGCGACGTGACGTTCGGCTACCGGGCCGGAGAGAACGTCCTGTCTGGACTGAACCTCGTCATACCGGCGGGCTCGTCGCTCGCGATCGTCGGCCAGAACGGGGCGGGCAAGACCACGCTCGCCAAGCTCATCTGCCGGCTGTACGACCCCGCGGGCGGCCAGGTCGAAGCCGACGGCATCGACCTGCGGGACCTTGACCTGGCCAGCTGGCGGTCGCGGCTGACGACGGTCTTCCAGGACTACGTCAGGTACGAGATGCCGTTGCGTGAGAACGTCGCGCCGACCGGGGCGAGCGACGCCGACGTCGAGTGGGCGCTGAGCCAGGCCGGGGCCGCGGGCCTCGCGCCGCTGACGACGGTGTTGTCGAAGGCCTACGCCGGGGGCACCGACGTGTCCGGCGGGCAGTGGCAGCGGATCGCACTGGCGAGGGCCATGTGCGCGGTGCGCCAGGGTGCCGGACTCGTGATCCTGGACGAGCCGACGGCTCAGCTCGACGTCCGCGGCGAAGCGGAGATCTTCCGACGCCTGCTCGATGCCACCAGAGGAGTGACGACGATCCTGGTGTCGCACCGGTTCTCGACCGTGCGGCACGCCGACCAGATCTGCGTGCTCGAGCGCGGCCGGGTCGCGGAACTTGGCTCACACGACGAGCTCATGGCTCTGGGCGGCAGGTACGCCAGGATGTTCGGGCTGCAGGCCGCGCGGTTCGCGGACGACGCGGACGACGTCGACGGCGCGGCCTGCATCGACGGCGCAGGCGACACCGATGGCGCCGGCGCCTTCCAGGAGGCTGGCGAGGCTGAGACGAGGCTGAACGCATGACCGACGTGACGCCCCCGATTCCAGGGGCCATGCGCACGATGTGGCGCACCATGCGGCACGCCTTCCGCGCGGAACCGGTGATGGCGGTCCTATCGCTCGTGCTGTCCGTGCTGTCGGTGGTGCCCGGTGCACTGCTGGCAGTCTGGCTGAAGTTCGTCGTCGACGGCGCGACGCAGCACGACCGGGGGCTGCTGCTGGCCGGGGCCATCGGCGTGGCCGCGTCGGCCATCGCGATCTGGCTGCTCCGGCTGGCCTCGAGCCGGGTGGTGCGCAGGTTCCGGATGAAGGTCGCGGTGTCGCTCGAGACGTACGTGGCCGAGTTGCAGGCGAGCATCGACACGATCGAGCACCAGGAACGTCCCGAGTACCTGGATCGGCTCGCCGTCCTGCGGGAGTCGGTCTACCAGCTCGACCACATGCTGCTGGCGCTGATGGACACCATCAGCGCGGTGGCCAGCCTGGTGATGACGATCGCCGTGCTGATGACGGTCAGCCCGCTGATGGTGCTGCTGGCGGTGTTCGCCGTTCCCTCCGTCGTCGTGTCGTCCTGGCGGTCGGCGGCGATGCGCCGAGCGGAGGAAACCGCCGCGCCTGACCAGCGGCTGTACCGGCACCTGTTCACGCTCGGCACGACGGCGGGCCCGGCGAAGGAACTGCGGGTCACCGGTAACCAGCAGGACGTCGTCGACCGCTGGTCCGGCGCCTGGCAAGGCTGGTACCGGGTGATCGCGGCCACGCAATCGGCTGGCGGCATCTGGCTCGCCGCGGCCTGGGGCCTCTTCGGCGCCGGCTACGCCGGAGCCGTCTACTGGACCGTGTACGGCCTGCACGCCTCGGCCGGCGACGTGGTCCTGGTCGTGACGGCAGGGGGAAGACTCGGCCAGTACGTGGCCATGACCGTGGGCGAGGTCGACTTCGTCCGGCTGTGGCTCGACGCCTGCCGCCGGCTCGGCTGGCTGGAGAACTACGCGGCGATCCACCGCGGCTCGCCAGACCGGCCGGCCCCCGACCACCTCACAGACGGCATCGCGCTGGACAACGTGACGTTCTGCTACCCGGGCACCACCGAGCCGGTGCTGACCGACGTCTCGATCGCCATCCCGGCCGGCTCCGTCGTGGCGGTCGTCGGGGAGAACGGCGCCGGAAAGACGACTCTGATCAAGCTGCTGTGCGGGTTCTACCGGCCGGCCAGGGGCAAGATCATGATCGACGGCACGGACCTCCGACGGATCAGGCCGGGGGAGTGGCGCAGCCGGCTGTCCGGTGCCTTCCAGGACTTCGCCCGGCTGGAGTTCCAGGCCAAGCGCAGCGTTGGCCTGGGCGACCTCGATCACCTGGACGACACCGCCGCAGTCTCCAGCGCGGTGGACCGGGCTGGAGCTTCCGACGTGATCGACAGGCTGAGCGACGGCCTGGATACCCAGCTGGGCGCGAACTGGCCGGACGGGATCGACCTGTCCTTCGGCCAGTGGCAGAAGGTAGCGCTCGCGCGCGGTTTCATGCGGGAACGCCCGCTGCTGGCGATCCTGGACGAGCCGACGGCGGCGCTCGACGCCGAGACCGAGCACGCCCTGTTCGAGCGCTACGCCGACCAGGCCAGGGCGAGCCGCGCCGACGGCCGGATCACCGTGCTGGTGTCGCACCGGTTCTCCACGGTGCGGATGGCGGACCTGATCATCGTGATCCGGGACGGCCGCGTCGTCGAGTACGGCTCGCACGAGCAGCTCGTCGCGCAACAGGGGACCTACGCGGACCTGTACGACATCCAGGCCAGCGCCTACCGGTAGGCGGCCGGGCATCGCCTCCGAGACACCCGCGCCGACGGCTCGCGACCCGGGGTCAGCCGGGACCAACGATCACGCCACGCCAGCGTCAGAGGTGGCGGCGGTAGCTATGTCCGGGGCCGCTAGGCAGGGTCGTCTCGCCCGTGACCACGAATCCGTTCCTGAGCAGCACCGCTGTGGACGCGGCATTGTCATCCGTGGTCCTCGCCCGCAGCCGGGTCAGCCCGTACTCGGCACGGGCCAGCTCGCAGACCTGGCGGACGGCGTCGGTGGCCAGCCCGCGCCCGGCGAAGTCCTGGCCGACACGGTAGCCAAGCTCGGCTTCGCCATCGGTAATGCGGAACAGGTTGACCCGGCCCGCTATCGTGCCGTCGTCCGTGATCAGAACGTGGAAGCGGTCGGTGCCTGCGTCCTGACGCGCCAGCAACTCGGCGTGGTGGGCCGGGTAGTCAGCGAAGAACGCGTCGCCACGGTCGGAGATGGTCGCGCGGAAGTACTCGCGGTTCGCGGTCTCGAACTCGAGTACCGCGTCCTGATGCCCGGCGGCCAGCGGTTCGAGGCGCATCAGCGGAGGCTATCACCGCGTGCCGGACGCCCTCCCTGGTGTTTCCGGCCGCAGCCGGGGCAGCAGTCTCCCGCCACTCAGCCTGTCAGGGC
>JASIGS010000627.1 GCA_030052355.1 Streptosporangiaceae bacterium
GAGATCCACAGCGGCAGGTCAGGCGCGACATCGTGGGCCGCCGCTATGGCGGCCTTGGCGTTGAGCGTGTCGAAGATCGTCTCGATCAGGAGCATGTCGACGCCGCCCTCGGCGAGGGCCGCGATCTGCTCGGCGTAGGCGGCGTGCACCTCGTCGAAGGTCACGCTCCGGTAGGCCGGGTCGTCCACCCGGGGCGACAGCGACAAGGTGACGTTCAGCGGGCCGACCGAGCCCGCGACGAGCTTTTCGCCGCCTGCCTCGTCCGCGGCCTGCCTGGCGAGCCTCGCGGCGGCCAGGTTCATGTCCCTGACGGCCTTCTGCAGGCCGTAGTCCGCCTGGCCGATGCTGGTCGCGGTGAACGTGTTCGTGGTGGTGATGTCGGCACCCGCCGCCAGGTACTGACGGTGGAAGCCCAGGATCAGGTCTGGCCTGGTCAGGTTCAGGACGTCAGGATCACCGGTCAGCTCGCTCTGATGGCCGCTGAACCGGTCTCCGTGGTAGTCGCGCGGCGACAGCCCGGCACCCTGCAGAGCCGTGCCCCAGGCCCCGTCCAGGACAAGAATCCGCTGGTCGAGCAGCTCGCTGATGACGTCCGCACCCGCCACTATCCCCGTCCCTCCGCATCGCTGGCCAGAAGAGACGCGAACCGTGGCGCGTGACTCTTTAGGCGTTTTTGTCCTGGTCGCCAAGCTGTCATCAAAGCTCTCCAGGTATCCCGCAGCATACCCCGCGGCGGGCAGGTTTTTGTAGCCTCAGCCCAGATAAGTGGGGTCGGCCTTTGGGTGTTCACCACAAGTGAACCGCTACGGGAGTTACGCAAGATGTGATCGGTGGACGGTGTGACTGACGATGCCCGATCGGGGTGGCGGTGGAACGTGCCGGAAAAGCTGGCCGGCCTTGTCATCCAGAAGCACCTTCCCAAGGGTTGTAGCGGTGTGAGACCAAAGCGGGCCGACGACGAGCACGGCTTCGAGACGTTCTTCCGGGCCGTCTTCCCCAAGGCCGTGGCAGTCGCCCGCAGGGTTACCGGCGAGCACGCCGGCGCCGAGGATGCCGCTCTCGAGGCGATGGCCAAGGCGCACCTGCACTGGCAGCGCGTCGGCCCGGCACCGTGGCGCGAGAACTGGGTGCTGCGGGTCGCGGTGAACGAGGCGATCCGCCGCCTCCCGCGCGCCGCGGCCGGAGTCAGGGACGACGTGGCGTCCGACAACGACTGGACCGGCGGGCCGGACCCGGCTGATCAGGTCGTGCTGCGCCAGGCTCTCACCGCCGCGCTGCAGCGGCTCCCGCGGCGCCAGCGCGAGGTGGTCGTGCTGCGCTACCTGGTCGGGCTGTCGGAGATCCAGGTGGCGGAGGCGCTCGACATCAGCCACGGAACGGTCAAGACGCACCTGCGCCGGGGCATCGCCGGGCTGCGCAAGGACATGGACCAGGACCTGAAGGAGGACCACCTTGCTTCACTCGCGTGACTTCGACACGCCTGAGCTCGACGAGATCGAGCTCGGGCACCTCTACGAGCGTGCCCTGGAGCGCAGCGCTCAGCTGCGTGCCCGGCGGGCACGGCGGCGGTTCGCGGCGGGCGGCGCGGCAGCGCTGGCCTGCCTGCTCGCGGTCGGGCTGGTCACCGCGTCGCTCGCGGGCACGACCCCGGGGCGGCGGACCGTCGCCGGCTCGGCGGTGCACCAGACCGGCACCGCCTGGCGGCTGGTCAGCTACCTCTCGACGGCCGGCTCGTCGTGGCAGAAGCTCTCCCCGTCGGATTACGAGCAGACCTTCTCGCTGGTGTGCCCGAGCGGCACGACGTGCTACGCAGGCTCAATCGGGGGGCAACTGGAGTACACCCACGACGGCGGCTCCAGCTGGCAGCGAGCCACGGCGGTGGGGACGGCGACGTCACTGCCCCAGATCTCGTGCGTGAACGCCCAGGACTGCAACGTCCTGGCCGAGATCAGCGGCCGCGGGAGCACGTTCTTCACCACTACTGACGGCGGTCAGTCGTGGAGCTCGGAGCCCGGGCCCGCCCTTCCTGCGATCTCCTTGGAAGCCGGGCCCGGCGCGTCCCCGCCGGGGCTGGCGATGTCGTGCGCCACGACCTCGTCATGCGTCGTCATCGCCCAGGCCGGCGCTAGTTCCGGCTCGTACTCAGAGGTCTTCAGGACTTCCGACGGCGGAGCCAGCTGGAGCCGGACCGCGTTTCCTCACTCCGGGTCCCGGGTTTTCGTGCCGAGCGGCCTGAGCTGCAGCGGGACGACCTGCATCACCGTCGGGTCGTTCGGCCTGTGGCAGTCCAGGTCAGGTCCAGGAGGGTCCGCGCAGGGCTTCCGCAACGAGGGCGGGGCCGCCTACACGAGCGACAACGGCGGCGCAACGTGGTCGGCGTCCTCGGTGCCGCCGGGCGCAGGGGTGATGTCGCTCACCTGCCCCGACGCCACCGACTGCTACGCCATGGCCTTCACTGCGGTGTATCGGACCACTGACGGCGGCCAGGCCTGGAGCCAGGTAGCTACATCCGGGCTGCGTAGTTCTGTATCGGGCGGGAACTTCGACTCCATATCCTGTGCCGCCTCGTCGTCGTGCTGGCTGGCCGGCGCAGGCGCGCCCGCTAGCCGCCCGACAAACTCCCGTACTCAACACTTCGTCTCCATCGCCCAGGCGAAGCCTCTGCTCGCTTCGACCGCCGACGGCGGGGCAACATGGACGGTCTCGTCGGTGCCCGCCGGGGTCGGCGGGCTGCTCGACGTCACCTGCCCCGACACCTCCACGTGCTTCGCGCTGGGCGCCGAGCAGGACGCGTCAGCCCCCGGCCACATGGAGGTCGTGCTGCTGACCAACGCCTCGTGACAGCAGCCGTCGAGGACCGTTAAGCCGGCTGCGGGCGCGCCAAGGGCACGCCCGCAGCCGCTTCACGGTGAAGTCATCAGGACGCGAGTTCCCCGCGCAGCGTTCGGGCTGCCGCGGTCATCGAGTCGAGCTTGCCGTCGGCGGACTCACGCGGCAGGT
>JASIGS010000628.1 GCA_030052355.1 Streptosporangiaceae bacterium
ATGTGACTCGCTCCTCGTGGTCGGTCAGGGCCGGAATGTCGCGGCGCAGCGCCGCGAGTCCGCGATGCAGGTGAGAGGCGACCGTCCCGGCGGGCATGCCGAGGGTCTGCGCCGTGGTGGCGGTGTCGAGGTCGAGCAGCAGCCGGAGCACGATGACCTCGCGCTGCCGGCTCGGCAGCCGCCGGAGGGCGGCTACCAGCGAGCTGTCCAGGCCCGGGTAGGTGCTGGCGGCAGCCACCGTGTCGTGACTGATGAGCGCGACTTCGCGGCGACGCCGCCGCCACCAGGACACGTGGGCGTTCAGCGCGGTCCGCACGATCCAGGCGCACGGCGCCGGGTGCTCGCGCACCTTCGGCCACGACACCCAGGCCCTGGCGAAGGCCTCCGCGACCAGATCCTCGGCCAGATGCCTGTCGCCGACGCTGATGAGCACGACCCGCAGGCAGTCGTCGCGAGCAGCGGCGTAGAACTCCTCGAATTCGCGCCGCTTCTGCTCCATGACCCTTATACGCTCCGCGCTTCGGTTTCCTTGCACTGTCGCCGGGCCCATATGCGTTCGACCGGCCGCGACCGCGTCGGATACGGTCGAACCCATGCACTCAGCCAGGGTCGTTTCCGTCAACCGGGGCAAGATCGTCGACTACGTCGAGGGCGTGAAGTCCGGCCAGACCGCGATCGACAAGCGACCGGCGGGCGGCCGCGTCGCCGTCGGCCGGCTCGGGCTCGACGGCGACGAGCAGGCCGACAAGGAAAACCACGGCGGCACCGAACAGGCGCTGTACGTCTACGCCCGCGAGGACCTGGACTGGTGGACCGAACAGCTCGGCCGCGAGTTGCGGGACGGGACCTTCGGGGAGAACATCACCACCGCGGGCATCGACGTCTCCGCCGCGCTGATCGGGGAGACCTGGCGGCTGGGCCAGACCGTCGTGCAGGTTACCTCGCCGCGGATTCCGTGCAACGTCTTCAAGACCTGGATGGACGAGCCGCACTGGGTCAAGCGGTTTGCCGCCGCCCGCCGCCCCGGCGGCTACCTGCGGGTGCTGGAAGAAGGCACCGTCGGGGCGGGGGACGAGATCACCGTGCTGAGCCGGCCGGACGTCGCGGTGACGATCGCCGAGTCGATGGCCGCCTTCTACGGCGACCGCGAGCTCATGGCCAGGCTGCTGCAGGTAGAAGGCCGGGGCAGTGGCTGGGACGAGCTCGGCGCCGAGGTGCTCAGCCGCGCCTGACCCGTGTTCCGAGCCGCTGCCCCGTGACCGGTCTGAGCTGATTTGCCTGGACTGCTTGGCGGACGCAAGGCGCGCTTCGACGAGACCGTAACGCTTTCGCGGCGTTGCGTGACCGTTTTATAGCTACTTGTCTCCGCGCAACTGTCACGGTCTTGGCGGGACAGGCGAGGGCGGCCCGGTGGAGAGCGTTGTCGTCACTCAGAACTCGGCTTGCAGCAGGGCCGTGACGTGCCGGGCCATCGCGTCCGGAGGTGTGCCGCCGTGGACCCGTGCTGCCAGTGCACTGACTCGCCGGAGGACGGTGCACGACGCGAGCGCGGCCGCGCGGAGCGCGGCCGCGTCCAGACCAGCCACGGTCGCCTCGATGCCGTCCGGCAGGTTGCCGGGGTCGGCGTCGAGCACCTGCGTCAGGCCGAAGACCGGATAGCGCACCCGGTGTGCCGCGCCCCACAGCGCCCAGATCCGGTCGCGGGCGTGGTCGAGCCGGGCCAGGGCCTCCCACAGCGATCCCCGGCGCAGGTACTTGGCCACGTTGGCGAGTGCCTCCCAGCCGAGGAAGGCCCACTCGCGCACCAGCTCTGCCGTGACGATGTCGGCGCTGACGGCTCGGTCGCTGGTCATTCGGCCGTCCGGATCGAACAGGATCACCTCGTCCGGGGCCCGCCCGACATGCGCGGGCCCCACCACCAGGTCGACCTGGACGCACCCGGAGAACTGACCAACGATCCGCGTCAGGTCGCGGTATGGGTACTCGAGCGCGTCCACCAGCTCGCCCATCTCCGGGAGCGCGCCGCGCACCGCGGCGAGGACCTCATCGACACCGTCCGGCGTGCTGCCGACGAAACAGTCGACATCCGACAGCTCGTCGGCGGCACCGCGCCCGATGGAGCACCCGACCAGGAACAGCCGCGCCGCTGGCTGCGCCAGGCACAGGTCAAGCAGCCGCTCCATGATCTTTCGCTGCGCGTGCAACTCGGGCGGCAGCGCCGCCAGCCACTCTCTGGCATCGCTTTCTTCCACGGCGGCCAGTATGCCCGGATTGAGTCACCGGCGGCAGGCCGACGCACCCGGCGGACGTGTCGTCACCGGCCCGGCGGGGTCGCTGGGCGCCGGGCGGAGGTCCGGGGATCCGGCGTTCCGGGCAAAATACTGAGCATGGCAGGACAGCCGCCCGAGGGAGAACCAGCTCCGCTGGATGGAAGGCTGCCGGACCCAGCGCTGCGACGGCTCGGCGGCGCGCCGTTCGGCGTCTACGTGCACGTCCCGTTCTGCCTGACCCGGTGCGGATACTGCGACTTCAACACCTACACGGCCGCTGAGCTGGGGTCCGGCGCGTCGCGGGAGTCGTACGCGAGCCTGGCGACCGCCGAGATCGCGATGGCCGGCCGGTTGCTGGGCGGGCGAGCAGGCCCGGTGCAGACGGTGTTCTTCGGCGGGGGCACGCCGACCGTGCTGCCGCCCCGAGACCTGGGGGCGATCCTGCGCGCGATCGACTCCGAGCTGGGACTTGCCCCCGGCGCCGAGGTGACCACCGAGGCCAACCCGGAGACCCTGGACCCAGGCGTGCTCGCCGGGCTGCGGGAGGCCGGGTTCACCCGCATCTCGCTTGGCATGCAGAGCGCGGCGCCGCACGTGCTCGAGGTGCTGGACCGCGTGCACCGGCCCGGCCG
>JASIGS010000629.1 GCA_030052355.1 Streptosporangiaceae bacterium
TCCTCGGCATCGAACTTGCGCTGCATCACGATGGTCTGTCCGAACATCACAGAGGCGGACATGAACGCGCCGGGCCCGCTGTGATACAGCGGGCCCGAGGTGATGTAGATGTCGTCGGGCCGGTACCCGAAGAGGTTGAGCAGCGCCCCGGTCGTGGTCAGATCAGCCCCGTACCGGACCGCCCCCTTCGGCTTACCCGTCGTGCCCGAGGTGTAGATCATCGTCGCGCTCGCCGTGGAGTCCTCGCCCGGCTGCAGCGGCTGGTCCGACGCCGTCGCGATCAGCTCTTCGCCGAGCATGCCGTCGGGCGCCGGCCCGCCGAACACCACCACGTGGCGGAGCCTGTCGAGCTGCCCGGTCAGCCCGGCGAACAGGTGCGCGTACTCGGCGTCGACGTAGGCGACCTCCGCGTCGCTGTTGCCGATGACGTAACGGGCCTCCTCGGCGGTCAGCCGGTAGTTCAGCGGCACAGCCACCGCGCCGATCTTGCGGTTGGCGCCCATCCCGGCGACGACCTGCGGGGAGTTCGGCCCGCACCAGATGACCTTGCTGCCCGGCCCGGCTCCCAGCGATGCCAGCGCGTTCGCCACCCGGTTCGCGTGCTGTTCGAGCTCCCCGTAGGTCCACTGGACGATGTCCCCGTCGCCCTTGTCGTCGATGACGGCCGGCTTATCCGGCTGGCTCTGCGCGTAGGAGGTCAGGATGTCCACCTGCGCAGAGTAACGGCATTCAGCTAAGTCGCGGAACCACCGGTTTCGACCAGGAACGGCCTCCATCCGAGGTGTGCCAGATCTCGATGGCCGCGGTAGCGAAGTCGTCACCGAACACCACGCCGTCGGACTTGCCGAAGAACACCACCTGCGCAACGCCGTTGTTGAAGGCGCCGATGGATGGCACCTCGCGCCAGCGCTGTCCGCCGTCCGAGGTGACGAGCAGCGGCCCGCGAGCGCCGATCAGGTAGATGGTCTTCGCCGAGATCGCGGCGATGTCGCTGGTGTAGCCGTCCAGCAGGACGCTGTCAGGGCACGCCTTGCCGAGCAGGAGGCAGCCGACCGGCTTGGTCCAGGACCGGCCGCCGTTGTGCGACAACGTCGTCGTCTTGCCCTCCGATCCGGCGGTCGGCTCGCTCGAGCAGACCGCGACCAGTTCGCCGCCGGGTGCACGGGCGAGCGCGACGGACATCGCGTCCTGGCCGCAAGGGATCCGCGAGTGCGACCAGGTCCGGCCGCCGTTGCTGGTGTACGAGAGCAACGCCGAGTCGGCTTTCCCCGTGTTGTTCATGTCCGGGCTGACCACGTATCCGGATGCGGACCCAGTACGCAGCAGCGATGGATTGCCGGGCGTCGCGGCTGGCGGCTGCGTCTTGACCGCAGCCCAGGATCGGCCGCCGTTCACGGACTCGACCAGGTCGAGCGGGCAGCTCTTCGGGCTGGCGCCCTGGCAGCGTTCGAGCAGCATCCACACCGTGCGACCGACAGCGGAGACCGAAAGGACCGTGCCGCGCTGCGGGCTGCTGACAAACTTGCCAGTGGCGTTCCTATAAATGAAGAGCTTCGGGCCGTAAGCAAATACGTCGCCGGCGCTATCCGCGGCGATGGACGTGACGGGCGGCAGGGCGTTGTTGCAGTTCCAACTCGTGACCGGCAGTGCCGGGGCGAACCTGGCGCCGCCGTCGGTGGTGCGGGCCGCGACGGCCTCGCACCGGGTGCCGCCCTGCGGCTCGAACAGGCCGTAGCCGCGCTGCGGGCTGGCAAAGGCCGTGCTGACGAGTTCCTCGGTGGTCACCGAGAACGTGGCCGAAGCACGGGGCAGGGCAGACCGGGCAGCTGAGGCAGAGCCCCACGCCGCGGTCCCGGCGGCCAGCGCGAGCGCGGCCGCCGCAATGCTGAGGAAAGTACGCATGCCTCGAAGACGGCGGCGCGCACGCGGGGGTTGCGTCGCGTTACGGCTGGTGACCGCCGGCGATCCGGAGCGCGGCAGCGACCAGCCGGTCCGCGCGAATCGCCGCCGCGGCTTCCTCGGCGTCGGTCTGCAGCACGAGCTTGCCGGGATCCTGACCGGCCTCCTCGGCCTCCGCCGCTGAGCCGGCCGCCAGCCAGCGCCGCACCTGCGCGCCGTCGACCTCGGGGTGGAACTGCACGGCCAGGTGGCGGCCCACGCTGAAGGCCTGCGCGCACACCTGCGTGCGGGCGAGCAGCCTGGCGCCCGGCGGCAGCACGCACAGGTCGCCGTGGAACTCAAGCCAAGGGCCTTCGTCGATCAGGTCAGGCGCGAGCGACTCAATCGTGGTCCAGCCGATCTCCTTGCGCGGCGCCGGCTCCGCCCTGCCGCCGAGCGCCGCTGCCAGCGCCTGCGCGCCGAAGCAGATGCCGAGCACCGGTATGCCGGCCGCGTCGGCCGCGCGGAGCCAGCCAAGCTCCTGCTCGATTCCGTGGTCCTCGCCGTAGGCCGACCAGGCCGCGCCCAGCACGACCACGTGGTCAACGCCCTCCAGCGTCGGCAACGGCCCGTCGTCAGGGAACTGGTGCATGCGGAGCGTGGCGCCGCGAGCGCGGAACCCGTCAGCGATGAACCCCGCGTCGTCTGTGTCGTGGTGCCTGACCACGGCAACCCGCATCGTGCCTCCAGCCGTTCGCATCCGACATCTCATTTTTGCGGGAACGCCCCTGCCCACGCGACTGCCGTCCGGCCGCGCGTCCACGAAAACCTAGTGCACGGCCTGGGGCGATACCGCAACGATGAGGTCATGGCCTGGAGAACGACGCGCAGCCTGGACGACTTCCTTCGCACCGCGGGCGAGTACCTGCGGTCGGACCCGGTAGGGAACACGGTGCCGCTGACGGTGCTCGAGGCGCTGCGCCAGAGCGGCCCGGACAGGTACGGCGACCTTCCGCCGGTGTTCGGCTGGCACGAGCCCGAAACCGGCGGGATCGACGCGGCGTACCTCCAGACGCCGCCGTTCCCGGTCCTGCTGACCAGCCTGCCGGGCGGTTCGGCCGGGTCCTTCGTAGGCCTGCTGACCGGCGGCACCGTCCTGCCGACGGGCGCGAACGTGGCCGGATCTGATGAGGCAGCGATCGTCTCCGCGTGGGTCGCGGCGACCGGGGGCAGCACCAGCGTGCACATGCGGTCGAGGTTGTTCCGGCTGGCCGGGCTGGAGCCGCCCGATCCCTTGCCGCCGGGTGCGGCCCGCGTCGCCGGGCAGGACGACACCGACCTGCTGGTCGACTGGAGCACCGCCTTCGTCGCCGAGACCGGGTCCGGCGGCGGCGGCGACCAGCGCAAGGGCGTCGCCGACCGGCTCAGCTACCGGGGCTTCATGCTGTGGGAGACCGACGGAGTGCCGGTCGCCATGGCCGGCCTGACCAGGAACGTCGGCGGCGTCGTCCGGGTCGGCGCGGTGTACACCCCGCCCGGGCACCGGCGCCGCGGTTACGGCGGCGCGGTCACGACGGCGGTGAGCCAGGCGGCGCTCGACGGCGGCGCCGCGGAGGTCGTGCTGTTCACCGACCTCGCGAACCCGACGAGCAACGCGCTCTACCAGCGGCTCGGCTACCGGCCGGTCGGCGACCGGGTTCAGCTAGACCTGAGTTCATGACCGCCTCGCGGCTATAATCGAACACGTGAGCGGCGCGTTGCAGTGCTCGTTGCTGGACCTGACAGACACTCCTGGGCTGAGTCCGCTCAGCGGCTTGCGGCGGACACAGCTCGCGCACGGAGCCTGGGTGGACTTCCTGCCCGGCTGGCTGTCGGGCGCCGACGACCTGTTCGGCCGGCTGCAGGGGACGGTGCCGTGGCGAGCGGAGCGGCGCACGATGTACGACAGGGTCGTCGACGTTCCGCGGCTGCTCTGCTTCTACGGCGAAGGCGAGGAGCTGCCCGACCCGCTGCTTGCACAGGCTCAAGACGCGCTGGACGAGCACTACGCCGCCGAGCTCGGCGAGCGGTTCGTCACCGCGGGCCTGTGCCTGTACCGCGACGGCAGGGACAGCGTCGCGTGGCACGGCGACACCATCGGCAGGGGCAGCACGCAGGACACGATGGTCGCGATCCTGTCGCTCGGCACGCCGCGGCCGCTGCTGCTCCGGCCCGTCGGCGGGGGGCTCCGGGGGGTCGCCCCCCCGGGCAGTATCGGCGGCGGCGGCGGATCAACGCTGCGCTACGACGTCGGCCACGGTGACCTGCTGGTGATGGGCGGCAGCTGCCAGCGGACCTGGCAGCACGCGATACCGAAGACGGCTAAACCGACGGGCCCGCGGATCAGCGTGCAGTTCCGCCCGCACGGGGTCAGGTGAGGCCGGTGGTTGGCGGTGCACACCAGGGGAAGTTAGCCGGAGTGAGCGCTGACGAGAGGTGGACCTACACGGCTGGACTTGGCGAGGAAGCCAGCACGCTGTCGCCGTTCCCGCCAATAGCGGACTACGGCTTCCTCTCGGACTGCGAGGTGACCGCCCTCGTCGCGCCGAACGGCGCGGTCGAGTGGATGTGCCTGCCGCGGCTTGACTGCCCGAGCGTGTTCGGGGCTCTGCTTGACCGAGACGCCGGCCGGTTCCTGTTCGCGCCCGAGGATGTGACCGTGCCGACGGACCGGCGGTACCTGCCGGGAACCATGGTGGTCGAGACGAGCTGGGACTGCGGCAGCGGCTGGATCATCGTCCGCGACTGCCTGCTCATGGGGCCGTGGCGGCACTCGCACCCGGAGCGAAGCTCGCACACCAGGCCGCCGACCGACTACGACGCAGAACACACCCTGCTGCGGACCGTGCGCTGCGTGAACGGCCAGGTCCAGCTCGTCATGGACTGTGAGCCGGTCTTCAACTACGGGGCCGAGCGCGGGCACTGGACCCGCACGGACCGCGACTACTACCAGGCGGCCATCAAGTCCCCCGACGGCAGTCTCACGCTGACGCTGACCTCCGACATCCGGATCGGCATCGAGGGCCCGAGCGTGCGGGCGCGCACCCTGCTGCACGAAGGAGACCTGCGGTACTGCACGCTGTCCTGGGGCAGGGCGCCGGCCCCGCACACCTATGACGAGGCGTACCGGCGTCAGGTCTGGACCGCGCACCACTGGCAGCACTGGGTAGAGCGCGGGAACTTTCCCGATCACCGCTGGCGCGCCTACCTGACGCGCAGCGCGCTCACCCTGAAGGGGCTGTCCTTCGCCCCGACCGGCGCCATCGCGGCCGCGGCCACCACCTCGCTGCCGGAGACTCCCGGCGGCGAGCGGAACTGGGACTACCGGTACAGCTGGATCAGGGACGCCACGTTCGCGCTGTGGGGCCTGTTCGCGCTCGGATACGACTGGGAGGCGAACGATTACTTCGCCTTCCTGACCGAGGTGATCGAGCGTGACCGCGGGGACATGCAGATCGTCTACGGCATAGACGGCAGGTGCGACATCGCCGAGCAGGAACTCAAGCACCTGCACGGCTATCAGGGCGCCAAGCCCGTGCGCATCGGCAACGACGCCTACCGTCAGCGGCAGAACGACGTATGGGGCTCGGTCATGGAGTCGCTGTACCTGCACACCAGGTCGCGGGACCGGCTGGACGACCGGGTCTGGCGGATGGCACGCAACCAGGTAGAGAACGCGCTCGAGCACTGGCGTGAGCCCGATCGCGGCATCTGGGAGGTACGCGGCGAGCCCAGGCACTTCACCTCGTCGAAGATGATGTGCTGGGTCGCGGCCGACCGTGGCGCCAGGCTGGCCAGGATCCGCGACGAGCCGGACCTCGCCTTCAAGTGGCAGGAGGCCGCGGACGAGATACACGCCGACATCTGCGCGAACGCCGTCGACGAGCGCGGCGTGTTCTGCCAGCACTACGAGACGACGGCGCTGGACGCGTCGCTGCTGCTGATGCCCATGGTGCGGTTCCTGCCGTGCGACGACCACCGAGTCCGCGCGACGGTGCTGGCGATCGCCGACGAGCTGACCAAAGACGGCCTGGTCATGCGCTACAAGACCGATGACACCGACGACGGCCTGTCCGGCGAGGAAGGCACGTTCACCATCTGCTCGTTCTGGCTCGTATCCGCGCTGTGCGACATAGGCGAGCACCGGCGAGCCCGCGACCTCTGCGAGCGGATACTCTCGCACGCCAGCCCGCTGCTGCTCTACGCGGAGGAGATCGACGCCAGGTCCGGCCGCCACCTCGGCAACTTCCCGCAGGCGTTCACGCACCTGGCGCTCATCAACGCGGTCATG
>JASIGS010000630.1 GCA_030052355.1 Streptosporangiaceae bacterium
ACGAGACGGGCGACGGTGCGCAGCTGCACTTGCTGCCAGAAGCCCGGTGGCCGCCAGATCGCGGCGGCGGCGATCTGGCCGCCCACGAGTGCAACGTCGACCCCGCCGTCCGCAAGCGCCTCGCCGCGGCTCATGGCGGCGAAGAACCGGCGCTCCCGTTTCATCCTCGTCGCCGGGTCGGGCAGCATCCACATGAATGGCGGGTCGTCATAGAACGCGCGCGCCATGACGGCTGCGAGCGGCTTCACGTCGGCGGCGATGGCCGGCCGCACGGTCCACTCGCCAGTGCCTGGCATGCTGCGAATCGTATCGTTCAGACCCGACATTTGCGTCTGGAGCGGACTGTGGACAGTCCGGCTTCACAGTAGATCTTGATTGGACGGGGGGTGTGGCGCGTTAGTCCGCCCAGGGGCGGACTAACGCGCCACACCTCGGTGAGATCGACGGCAGTTTGTCGTGTTAGCGCGGATCTGGCGTGAGCTAAGCGCGGGCGGCCGCGTTCCCTGTGGCGCGCGGGGCGTCGCTGTGGTACAGCGTGACTAGCGGAGTTCTCGCCGCCCGGCAGGCCGTCGGAGGTGTCGCGTGAAGTTCTCGAATCGTCGTTCGGGCAGGCGCCTGGTAGTCATCGGCACGGCGTTACTCGCGGCGCTGGCCGTGGCCGTTCCGGCCGGGGCGGCAGCCGCTGCCGGGCATACCGCTGCGGCGAGCACGCGACCGAAGGGCGGGGAGCGGGTCGGTCACGGCACGCTGAGCGCAGTGATCACCAGGGACTCCTACGGGGTGCCGAGCATCTACGCGACAACGATGGACGGCATGTGGTTCGGCGACGGCTGGGCGCAGGCGCAAGACCGCATGGTGCAGCTCGAGCTGACGCGCAGGACCGTCGAGGGCACGCTGTCGGGGCTCTTCGGATCCGCCGAGCTAGCGCAGGATGAAGACGTCCGCACGTACTTCTACACCCCGGCCGAGCTGGAGGCACAGTACCGCAGCCTGCCGTATGTCACCCGCAGCGCGCTCGGGGCGTTCGCCGCCGGGATCAACGCCTACGAGAAGTCGGCGTACGCGAGCCCCGCCAGCGAGAAGGCGAAGGTTCCTGACGAGTTCTACCTACTCGGGCTGCTGCTCGGCAAGACGGGGCCGTACCGGCCGGCGCCGTGGACCCCCGTTGACACCGTCGCGGTCGGCGACTACCTGGCCAGGGAATTCGGTACCGGCGGCGGCAACGAGCTGCAGAACCTGAGCTTCCTGAACTACCTGAACGCCGAGCTGACCAAGCAGTCCGACCCGAACGCGGCCACGGACGCCCTCGCGATCTTCAACGACGCCCGCTGGATCGACGACCCGACGGCGCCGACCACGGTGCCGAGCGGACGGCGGCCCGGCCCGGTGTCGCTGGCTGCCGCGTCGGACGCGGCGACGCCGGCGGCGACGACCTCGGCTTCATCTAGCGCGGCTGCCCCCTCGGCGGCGACGACCACCAGCCAGGTCGCTGCCCTTGACACGGCGGGCGAGTCCGCGATCAAGCGTGCCTCTGCGACGCTGGCCACCGACCGCGATTTGATCTTGAAGACCGGCATCACGCTGGACGTGCTGGCGCACGGCGGCTCGAATGCCATCGCGGTGGCGCCGTGGCGATCAGCCGATCATCACGCGCTGCTGTGGGGAGCACCGCAGGAGGGGTTCACCAACCCGAGCGTCGACTGGGAGGTGTACCTGCACGGGCCTGGCGGCTACGATGCCGGCGGCATGACGATCACGGGTGAGCCGTACGTCCTCATCGGCCGGAACGGCAGCATCGCCTGGACGTCGACGAGCGAGGAGAACGTCGACGAGCGGGTCTACATGGAGCAGGTCAACTTCTCCGCCAGCCCGCCCACGTATGAGTTCGACGGCAAGCAGGTCCCGATGACCGTGATCAAGGAGAAGATCCCGGTCGCCGGCAAGAAGCCGGTGTCGTTCACCGTGTACCGCACGATCGACGGCCCGGTGTTCTCTACCGATCCAGCCAAGGGGATCGCGTTCTCGATCAGGTTCGCGTCCTGGATGCACGAGACAGGATCGCTCCTCGGCTTCTCGCAGCTCGGCGGGGACACCAACCTGCAGCAGTTCGAGCACTCGATGAGCCTGATCACGACGCTGCACAACTTCGTGTACGCCGACAACCGCGGCAACATCGCGTATTTCGGCGACGGGCTGGTACCGATCGAGCCGCCGTTCTCCAAGGTCGACCCGCGGCTGCCGGCGCTCGGCAACGGCACCGAGCAGTGGCTGGGCTTCGTCCCGTTCGCGCAGATGCCGCACAGCATCAATCCGGCGCAGGGCTACCTCGACAACTGGAACACGAAGCCCTCGCAGCAGGCCTTCTACCAGCAGAACGAGGGCGACGAGTACTGGGGCACGATCTTCCGCTCGAACCTGATCAGCCAGTTGCTGGCGCGCAGCACGCACATCACCATCGGCTACCTGGAGCAGATCGAGTACGCGATCGGCACGATCGACGACGAGGACAACACCAGGCCCGCCGCGCCGTACTTCATTCCGTACGTGATCAGCGCGTACCGGGCTCTGGTCGCGTCGAACAGCCCGCTCACCGATCCGGCGACGCACCCTGACCTCGCCGCCGCCGTCTCCGCGCTCGCGCACTGGAACGGCGTCACGACGCTGGGCAGCCCGGCGATGTCGATCTTCATGAACTTCCTCGAGGCGTTCGAGCGCAACGTCTTCGAGGGCGGCACGTTCCCGGACGAGCAGTACACGGGGACGGTGAACTTCAGCGACGCCAGCCTCGGGATGGGCACGTTCGGCGGGCTCAGCGGGATGGGGACCTACAACTTCCTGTACCACATCCTGGCCGGGACCAAGGGCCTGGTGCCGTGTGGGACGCTCTGCTACCAGGGCTCCTACTTCGGCGGCAACGAGGACCAGTTGCTGGTCGAGAGCCTCAACGACGCGATCAAGATCCTTTCAGGAACAGGCACCCAGCTCGGCCAGGACGTTCCCGGGTTCGGCACCACGGACATCGCGAAGTGGGGCTACCGGCCCGCGGAGAACCTCAACTGGACCGGCCTGCTCGACCCGCTGGCGATCGGCGTGAAGACGACGTGCGGAGTCAGCGCAGCGCAGAACCGCAGCACGTTCATGATGGCCGTGGACGTCGGCCCGGTGGTGACCGGGCAGGACCTGATGCCGCCCGGGGAGAGCGGCTTCATCTCGTCGGCGGACGTGGCCAGCCCGCACATGTGCGACCAGGTGAAGATGTTCAACGACTTCACGTACAAGCCGATGCCGAACGCTTGACCGGGTGCGCTGCCTGGTCTGCCCGCTCTCGCGGGTCTGGCCGCTTTCGCGGGTCTGCCCGCTTTCGCGGCGAAATTGGGCGGTGTGGTGCGTGACCACGCTCATGTTGCCGGCCAGTAACACCCGCCAGTAACCTAGGCGCCCATGCACAAGCGAACCGATGCTGACCTGCTGCGCAGACACGCGGAGGGGGACAGCGAAGCATTCGGGTACCTGTACGCGCGGCACCGGGACAGGCTGCACCGGGTGGCCAGCCGCATCGCTGGGGACGATGCCGAAGACACGTTGCATGACGGGATGATGCGGGCATATCGCCATGCCGCGCGATTCCGTGGCCAGTCGGCCGTGGCCACGTGGCTGCACCGGATCGTGGTGAACGCCGCGGTCGACATCGTGCGACGCAGGCCGCCGGTGGCCGAGCCCGACGAAGGGATTCCTTGCACCGCGCCTCAGCTGTCGGACTGGCGGCAGGACCTGCGCCGGGCCGGTGCCGTGCTCACCCGCGAACAGCGGCAGGCGATCCTGCTCACGGATGTCTACGGATACCCGCTTCTTGAAGCGTCCCGGATACTGGGCGTGCCCGCCGGGACCGTGAAGAGCAGGGCGGCACGCGGACGCGCTCGCCTGGCCGCCCGGCTGGCCGCGTGATGGCCCGACCGCGGCCCGGCAGCTCGCCGGCCGCGACACCGTGACAGTTGCACGGCCGGGTGATGGCCTGACCGCGGCCCGGCAGCGCGCGGACGCGCTCGCCTGGCCGCCCGGCTGGCCGCGTGATGGCCCGACCGCGGCCCGGCAGCTCGCCGGCCGCGACACCGTGACAGTTCGGCGGCACCCGGCGCCCGTTTTAGAACGATTCAGCTCCGCGGAACTGTCACGGTGTCAGCACTACGAGGCGGGTCGGACGTAGTCGAGGTTGAAATCGTGCTGCCACGTCGTGCCCTGGTCCGTGGACTTCTCCCACCGTCCCCTGATGGCTTGCCCGCCGGGGTCGATCAGGGCTGTGAAGCGCTGACTGAACTGCGGGGTGTCGCGCCACATCCGCCACTGCGCGCCTTCGACGCGCATCTGGTAGACGCGTGACACGCCGCGGTCGTCCGCGTACAGGACCACGAACCCGGGTTCGCCCTCGTCGCGACCGATGATCCAGGTGGCTGCTGGCGGATGCGCCGAGTCGCCCTGACGCAGCACGAGTGCCGAGCCGTCTTCGATCCATCCGACCTCGGCGGATCCGACGACGCGAGCGTCGGGTCCTGGCAGAAACGCCGCGTTGTACACCTCCATCTGCCAGCGGCCTACCAGGCGCTCAGCCTCAGCGAGTGCCGGATTGGTGATCATGTCGCGGTCCTTTCCCCGGCGCGCCAGGCCGTCACCCGGCGCGCCCGATATTCAATTGCGCGCGGCGCTACCCTGAGTGTCATGAAGGTCAGACGCGTGACCCAGGCCGCTGCCGCGCGAGCTATCAGCTCGCCGGTTGCCGCTGCCTGACCTTCTCCAATCCGCCGGCGACCGGAGACGGCTCGCTGGCGTTTCTGTGCTTCCCGCTGTGGACTGACGCCCGTGGCTTAGTCTTCGGCGCCTTGATGCCGGGAGGCGCACGAGTCATGGACTCCAGCACGACAGTATCGACGTTCATCGAGTTCTTCACCGCACGCGGGCACCAGCTGATCGAAGGCAGCTCCCTGGTGCCGCCCGCGGGGGACTCGGTGCTGTACACCACCGCGGGCATGCAACCGCTGACGCGCTACCTCGAGGGTGCTCCGCATCCGATGGGAACGCGCCTGGTCGGCGTGCAGCGATGCCTGCGGACCACCGACCTGGAGGAGGTCGGAGACTCCTCGCACGTGACCGTGTTCCAGATGCTCGGCTCCTGGTCGCTCGGCGACTACGACGGGCCGCAGAGCCTGCGCTGGGGGCTGGAGCTCATCTGCGACCACTTCGGGATCGATCCGCGGCTGCTGTACGCGACGGTCTTCGGCGGGGACGGGCAGCTCGGCCCGGACACGGCGGCACTGGAGACGTGGCGCGAGCTCGGGCTGCCGACCGAACTGCTCGGGCCCGAAGACAACTGGTGGTCCAACGGGCCGACCGGGCCGTGCGGGCCGGACTCGGAGATCTTCGCCTGGACCGGTGACGGGCCGCCGAGCGGCAGCCCCTCGGCAGATC
>JASIGS010000631.1 GCA_030052355.1 Streptosporangiaceae bacterium
CGAGAGCTCGACACCGGATACCGGGTGCCGCGCCAGATCCTCGACTTCGCGAGCAGGCTGCTCAGCCACATCGCGCCCGGCCTCAGCCCGGCCGGATCGGTTCGTCAGGACCCGGGCGCCCTGGTCGTCACCGACGTGCAGCCGGGCGCACTGGCCAGTGCGCTGGCGGCTGCCAGCACCGACGCACTCGCCCGGCCTGGGTCGGCCGCGGTGGTCGCCGCCGACGAGCACGTGCCGGCCGTCCAGGCCATGCTGGCCGGCGCCGGGGTGCCGCACGCGGTCCTTGAGGGTGCCGCAACGGCCGGGCTGATCACCATCGTTCCGGTGACGATGGCCAAGGGCCTGGAATTCGACCAGGTGATAGTTGTCGAGCCCGCCAGGATCGTGGCCGCGGAAGCGCGCGGCCTGCACCGGCTCTACGTGGCTCTGACGAGGGCCGTGTCGCGGCTGACCGTGCTGCACGCCGAGCCGCTGCCCGAGCCGCTGCGCGACTAGGCCGCCAGGCGGCCCCGCCACTAGATCTGCTTGAGCACATCCATGATCAGCGTGGCCGTGTCGTCGAACGACATCGCCGTCGCGCACAGGTGGTTGAAGAACATGTTGTACACGTGGACGTCTTCGATGTCCTCGAGCCACAGCCCGCTGGTGAGGCCGGTCACGTGCACCACGTCCGGATCGGCGGGCTCGGGGAAGGCAAGGATCGTGAAGGGCCTGCCCATGGCCGGGTGCGCACCACCGCTGAACGGTACGACCTGGATGGAGATGCTGCGCCTGGTGCCGACGTCGAGCAGATACTCGAGCTGAGCGCGCATTACCTCCTGTCCGCCCACATGCCGGCGGACCGCGGCCTCGTCGAGCACGGCCCAGATCTTCGGCCCGCTGGCGCTCGCCAGTCGCCGCCGCTCCGTCATCATCGCGACTATGCGGTCCAGGTTCGAGTCCGGCCGCAGCACCAATTCGGTCGACGCGACCGCCCGGGCGTAGTCGTCGGTCTGCAGCAGGGCCGGAATCCGGCTGACTGCGTAGACCTTGATCTCAGACGCAGCGCTTTCCATGCCCAGGTAGGTGGCGAAATGGGGCTGGACCGTGTCGCCGTATGCGTGCCACCAGCCCTTCTGGCGGGACTCCCTGGCGAGCTGGACCAGGGCCTCCTGCAGCTCGGCCGGCGCGGAATAGATCTCCAGCAGGTCGCGAACGTCCCGCGGCGTGACGGACACCCGCCCGGTCTCCACCCGGCTGATCTTGGACGCCGAGCACTCCAGCCGCTCCGCTGCTTCCTCACAAGTCATGCTGGCGGCCTCCCGCAATCGCCGGAGTTCCCCGGCGAGGCGGCGCCGCCGGACCGTGGGGCTGTCGGAGCTTGTCAATAGGTACCTCCGTGAGCGAACGGTCTGACTTGCGACTCAGTGTGGCCGGGTCCCGGCCCTTCCGTCCACGTTTCTGACGGCTTTCTCACGAACTCCATGCAATGGCGTAGTGCGAATTAGCGGATGCATGTTGCAGATTGGCGCCGTGGGAAGGCATGCTGTCGTCATGCCATTACTCTACGCTGTTAGCTGGCTACCAGAGGTGACAGCGTGACGGCCGAGCCGCGCCTGCACCCGCTGGATGGGCTGGCGCGGCTGGAGGGACTGGCCAGTCGGCTGGCGGATCGCGGGCTGCGGGCCCGGCTGATCGCACCGCCAGGCCGAGTCCCGAGCCTGCACGTAGTGAACCCCGTTGTCACGTCGCTGGCGGAGGACGTCTACGCCGGCCGCGCGGAGGACGGGCTCTGGTGGTTCTGGTGGTCCTGGGCGGACCAGATCGCGCCGAGCGAGGACCTGGACGGCGCCGCGGCCGTGATCAGCCGCGTGCTGGCGGCCAACCACGCACCGGTGAGCGCGCCCGCAGCACGCTGACGAGCCTCATATCCGGCCGCGCGGAACTGCTTCGACGCGGCGGTCCCGCGACACCGTGACACTTGCGCGGCCTCTCGCGCCCGTTTTATACGATCTGTCCCCCGCGCAAGTGTCACGGTGTCAGCAACAGAACGCCCTGAGCCGCCGTGTCAGCCAGTCGCACGACGTCAGTGGCGCAGGCTGCTGGCTGGCAAGCCGGGAAACGCAACTGTCGTGCCGCTCCAGGCCGCGCCGCGCAGCGCGGCCGCCCGCAGCTGGCGGGCGCCGAACTCCCGCAGCGAGTCGTCGGCCAGCGCGACGAGCGCCAGGTAGGCACGCGCGACCTCGTCCTCGAGGAAGACCGCCAGCGCCTTGGCCGACGTGGGTGACTGCACGCTGAACGGCAACTGGTAGCCGACCGCGGCCGGGTGCGGCTGCGCACCCGCCCGCTGGATCAGCGTTGTGAGCTGGCTGGCCGCCACCTCGTGCGCGACCCAATCGGTCGTGGCCGTCTGCTGTGCCGTTCCAGTGAGATGAGCGCCGAGGACGCCGTACCCGAAAATGGCGGCCTGCTCGGCCGACAGCGCCGCCTGCAGCGCGGCGAGCGCCGCCCGCGGCTCCGTCGGCGCCGGCCCGGTCACCGCTTGCCTCCGGCTGCCTTCAGGAACGGCGCGTGCGTGGCCTCTGAGGCCGCGATGCTCGCGATCAGCTGAGCCAGGGCCGGCGGTACGGCTGGCAGGTAGGTCATGAGCCGATCGGACGCCGACTGCTCGGCACCCTCGAGGAAGCGCAGGGTGCTGTTCAGCCCGCCCGTCGGCAGGGCGGGCGTCGTGGCGGTGACGCTTGGCGACGGCGAAGCGCCGGTCGCTGGCTCGACCAGGCGCGACTTTAGCTGGGCTAGGTGGTCCTGGTGCTCGGTGAGCACGCTTGCCATGGCGGTCAGGGCGCGCGTGCCTGCCACCTCGGGCAGGGCGACAGCCGCCCGGTAGCGCGCCACCATGAGCTGCTCGGCCGAGATCGCGGCCGTCAGCGCCCTGACATCGGCAGCCGGCGGCGGCGGCGCTCCGAGCACCTGCACGCCCCGGCAGGCGGACACTAGCAGCGGCAGGGCGGCGGCCGCCGCACCGAGCACGACCCGCCGCGGCGGCCCTGATCCGGCCGGGCGCGGCGAAGCTGCTGGTCCAGACGACACCGCCGCATCTCCTCCAGGGGTCCAGCACACCTCGGCAAGGTTAGGCTAGATGACAGCGCGTATAACAGCACAGGTCGCGGCGAGGAGGTCGTCATGAGCGGTAGCTCCGGTCACGGTTCGCCCGCTCGCGCCAAGACCGGCGGCCCTGGAGCGGGCAGGCGGTCGCCCGCCAGGGCACCGAGCAGGGCACCGGCGGGCCCCGCCCCCGACCACGACCGCCTCGTCCGGCTGCTCGAGCCGGTCGTCAGGGCGATGGACATGGACCTGGAAAGCCTCAAGGTCACCACCGTCGGGCGCCGTCGGCTACTGCGCGTGGTCGTCGATGCCGATGGCGGCGTCAGCCTCGATGACATAGCCCTCGCCAGCAGGGAGCTGTCGGCTCGCCTGGACCGCGGTGACCAGATGGGCGAGCTGCCCTACACGCTCGAGGTGTCCTCGCCAGGGGTAGACAGGCCGCTGACGCAGCCGCGGCACTGGCGGCGCGCCATCGGCCGCCTCGTCGTGGTGCCGCTGGCTGGAGGGCCTGAGGGTCATGGGGGGAACGACGCGGGGTCGGTTCGCGGTCGAGTGGTCGGCTCGACCGACCGGGGCGTGATTCTGGACCACGACGGGGCGACGCGCGAGTACGAGTACGCCGAACTCGGGGCTGGCCGGGTCCAGGTGGAATTCGGCCGCCTCGACGACGAGGAGAGCGACGACGACGCGGAGCCAGGGGATGGCGATCCAGGCGGGGCGAAGGAGGACTAGGTGGACATTGACCTGAGTGTCCTGAAGAGCCTGGAGGCCGAGAAGGACATCTCCATGGACCTGGCGATCAAGGCGATCGAGGACGCCCTGCTCGTCGCCTACCACCGCAGCGATGGTGCGGCGGCCACAGCCAGGGTGGAAGTGAACAGGACAAGTGGGCACGTCACGGTGTGGGCGGCGCAGACAAACGAGGACGGCGAGTCGGTCAGGGAGTACGACGACACGCCAGCGGGCTTCGGCCGGATCGCCGCGACCACGGCACGTCAGGTGATCCTGCAGCGACTGCGCGACGCGGAAGACGAGCTGACGTTCGGCGAGTACGCCGGCCGCGAGGGCGACGTGGTGGCCGGCGTGATCCAGCAGGGCAAGGACCCGCGCGCCGTGCTTGTTGATCTCGGAAAGCTCGAGGCAATCCTGCCGCCGACCGAGCAGGTGCCCGGCGAGCGGTACGTGCACGGCGAGCGGCTGCGCTGCTACGTGCTGCACGTCAAGAAGGGGTACCGCGGGCCATCCGTCACGCTGTCGCGGACGCACCCGAACCTGGTCAAGAAGCTGTTCGCGCTCGAGGTGCCGGAAATAGCCTCGGGTGCGGTCGAGATAGCCGCCATAGCCAGGGAGGCGGGCCACCGGAGCAAGATCGCGGTGATCTCGCACCAGCCGGGTGTGAACGCCAAGGGTGCCTGCATAGGCCCGATGGGTGCCCGGGTGCGCAACGTGATGACCGAGTTGCACGGCGAAAAGATCGACATCGTGGACTACTCGGCCGATCCGGCGGAATTCGTGGCCCACGCGCTGTCGCCGGCCAGGGTGTCGAAGGTAAACGTGCTGGACGCCCAGGCGCGGGTGGCGCAGGTGATCGTGCCCGACTACCAGCTCTCGCTGGCCATCGGCAAGGAGGGGCAGAATGCCCGGCTTGCGGCGAGGCTGACCGGCTGGCGGATCGACATCAGGCCCGACACCGCCGGTTCGGGCCCAGCTGCGGCTTCGGCAGCGCCCGACGACCAGGCGGCTGCCCTCGATGCCGCGCAGGAGCCGGACTCCACCGACTCTGCCGCCGCGGAGCCCGCGGCTGGGGACGACACTGCCGGGGTCGCCCCCCGGGATAACACCGCGGGGGCTCCGGGGGTCGCCCCCCGGGATAACACCGCTTCGGCACCGTAGGGCGGCACGGTAAGCTGAAAGAGACGAGGGCCAATCGGCCGCCGCGCGAGCTGCTTTCCGGGCCTGTGCGACCCATCCGGACATGCGTGGGATGCGGAGCACGCGCGGCCAAGCCCGAGTTGATCCGCTTGGTGGTGGCGGGTGGCGAGATAGTTCCCGACGTCACCGGGCGGCTGCCGGGCAGAGGTGCATATCTGCACCAAAGCCTGGCATGCTTGGAGCGAGCCCAGCGGCGGAAGGCCATCGCGCGGGCCCTACGCCTCCCGGCTGGACTGTCGGTGGGCCGGGTTGCGGGATACCTTGAAGACGTGCAGGGCTGTTCAGACGGACGGTGCTGAGCAGCAGGCAGTGCCACCTGGCAGTGCCACGTGGTAGCGGTGCCAGCAAGACAGGCGCCGGAAGGAAGAAGGCTGACATTGTGATGAGTGCCCGATGAGCATGCGGCGATGAGCAGCAGAAGCTGACGCCGGACGGAGCACGCGCTGCCCCGGCCGGCTGACGGGTCCGGTACAGGCCGGGCCGAGTAGAGGGAGCGCAGTGGCGAAGGTCCGGGTGTACGAACTCGCTAAGGAGTTCGGCGTCGAGAGCAAGGCCGTCATGGCCAAGCTCCAGGAAATGGGCGAGTTTGTTCGGTCGGCGTCCTCGACGATCGAGGCGCCGGTCGTCCGACGGCTCAAGGAAGCTTTTGCCAGCCAGCAGGCTGGCAATGGCCGTGCCGCGGACGGCAGGCAGGGTGCGAACGGGCGGGCAGCGGCCGCGGCTCGTCGGTCTGCCGTGGAGGAGGCGGTCGCACCGCCGACGCCGGCCGCGGAGGTAGCTGGCCCTGAGCTGGCTCGGCCACCGGCTGGCGCGGA
>JASIGS010000632.1 GCA_030052355.1 Streptosporangiaceae bacterium
GCCAGGCAGCCGGCCATCTCCGGCCGCGCGTCGAGCTCGCTGAACATCTGCAGCGCGGCGGTGAACTGCGCCAGCGCGAGCTCGTTGTCACCGCGGGCCACGGCGAGCATGCCGGAGCCGTAGCGTGCCCTGGCGATGCCCCAGCCGTTGTTCCCTGCGAGGACGTCCAGCGCCGCCTCGAACGCCTGCTGGGCCTCGTCGAGCCTGCCGAGCCGGGCCAGGACTGTCGCGGTCGAGACGAGCGCCAGTCCTTCCTCCCACTCGTCGCCGTCTGCCCTGGCGGCTTCAATGGCCGACCGTGCGCCGTCCAGCGCGTCCTGTGCCCGGCCAGACCGCAGGGCCACGATGCCCAGCATGCGCCGGGCGCCAGCGCTGCCGGGCACGCCGGTGGCTGCGCAGATATCCAGTGCCTGGCCGGCGTTCGCGGCAGCCTTGGCGTAGTCCTGCTGCTCGAACGCCAGCTCGGCGCTCAGCGCCAGCGCCCTGGCGCGCAGTTCCGGACTGATGTCGCCGTCCAGTTTCAGGAACCTGTCGAACCAGATAGTGCCCTCAGCCACGTCGCCGTAGACGATCCACCGCGCGCGCAGCGCCGAGCAGATGCGCAGGCCCTGCTCGACCCGGCCGTACTCAAGGGCGGTGGCCAGCGCGATCCGGTAATTGGGCATCTCTGCAGCGTGAAACCGGTACCTGGCGACCTGCTCGGGCCATGCCAGCCCCGCCCGGCGGAATGCGCGGTGGTGCAAGAGGTCAGCCCGGGCGAGCATGTAGTCCAGGTGGCGCAGTCGCAGGGTTTGCTGCTCGCCGGAAGCGGCCAGGCGCTCTCGGGCATAGTCCCTGATGGTGTCCAGCAGCCGGTAGCGGGGTACGCCGTGCAATTCGCCGTCGAGCGTGACAAGGGACTTGTCGATCAGCGCCGCGAGCAGGCCGAGCACCTGGTCGGGAGCGATACCGGCGCCCGCGCAGATGTGCTCGGCGGCCTCGAGATCCCACCCGGAGAAGACCGTGAGCCGGCGCAGCAGCATCTGCTCGGGCCTGGTGAGCAGGTCGTGGCTCCAGTCCACCGCGGCCCTCAGCGTCTGCTGGCGCGCGGGTGCGGTGCGGTCGCCAGAAGCCAGTAGCCGGAACCTGTTGTCCAGGCGGTCGGCCACCTGCGTCACCGACAGGGCACGCAGTCTCGCGGCCGCCAGCTCGATGGCGAGCGGCATGCCGTCCAGGGTCCGGCAGACCCTGCTGACCTCGGCGGTGTTCGCAGCTTCGAGCATGAAGCCCGGCCGGACGGCCACGGCGCGGTCGCAGAACAGCCTGACGGCCTCATGCTCGGCTATCTCGGCAGGCAGCGAGCCCGGTACGACGTCCGGCGGGAGCTCCAGCGGCGGCACCCGCCACACGGTCTCCCCGGGGACCCTGAGCGGTTCCCTGCTGGTCGCCAGTATCCGGACCCCAGGGCAGTCCGCGAGAACGCGCCGGGCCAGCTCGGCCACCGCGTCAATCAGGTGCTCGCAGGTGTCGAGCACGAGCAGCAGCTGCTGTGGCCTGAGCGCGTCGCACAGGGTGTCAGCGACCGGCCGGTCGGGCTCCTGCCTGACCGTCAGCGTGCCGGCCACGGTCACCGGCAGCAAGCCCGGCTCGTCGACGTCGGCGAGCTCGGCGAGCCACGCGCCGCCGGCGAAGCTGCCGGCGAGCTGCCGGGCGAGCCGGATGGCTAGCCGGGTCTTGCCAACCCCGCCTGGGCCCGAAAGCGTCAGCAGTCGCACGTCGGCGAGCAGCACCGCGAGATCAGCGAGGTCGCGCTCCCTGCCGACGAAGCCATTCGGCTCCGCCGGCAGGTTGCCGGCCTCAGCTGGGCTGCCGGTGGTCGCGGTCAATTTCGATCCCCTCGTGCGCGCCTGCCCAGTTTCTCACCCAGATCGGCGCGTGACTGAAAAGTACCGGGAGTCCTACGCAGAGTTAGCCGATCGTGACATCGACCGGGTCGCTGTACCTGGCGCGCCCGAAGTACGTGACCTTGACGATTGCCCACCACCGCTCGCCGCGCCTCGCCGTCGGCGGGGCGGCGACGGCGAATCGGATCGTCTCGGCGGACCCGGCCGGCACGCTGAACGCGGCGGTCCTCGGGCTGACCTGACTCCAGCTTCCCCACGGGGAGATCAGCTGGGCCTCACCGTGGATGGCCGACGAGGTCGTGTTGGCCAGCAGCACCTCAATGGCGTCTTCGGCGCCGGGACTCAGCGTCAGCCTGGGCCGGGCGACGGTGATCTCTGCTTCGCCAGCGACCGCGGCCCAGTCCGCCTGCACCAGCGCGGCCATCTCGGCGAGGGGCAGGTCGAACCGCGGCTGGGGCTGGCCGATCGCCAGCAAAGCGCTGTCCTCGATCGCCTGGCCGCACTCGTCGGTGATCTGTGCCGTGAGGAATCGCCGGCCCGCCGGCATCGCAGTAGGTGCCCGCACGGCCAGATCCCAGCTGGCATAGCCGAGCGGCGGCAAGTCGTACGCCAGCGGCCCGGCGGGTTCGACCTCGATGCCGTCGGGCACCACGAGCGCCACCTTCCCGGCGG
>JASIGS010000633.1 GCA_030052355.1 Streptosporangiaceae bacterium
CCGAGCACCGAAGGCAGCCCGGTCCGCTCCATGATCCCGGTCACCGCCTGGCCCTGCCGCTCCCAGCCGCGCCAGCCGGTCCACGGGCCGTGCAGCCCGTAGCAGCTGATCGACGTGTACACGACGGCCGGGCGGCGCGCGTGCACTTCTGGGTAGCCGATGGCGAGACGCTCGGCCGTGCCCGGCGAGAAGTTTTCGAGCACGACGTCGGCGGAGTCCACGAGCCGCCAGTAGACGTCCTGGCCGGCCAGCGTCGAGAGGTCAAGCAGGATCGAGGACTTGCCGCGGTTGATGTACCCGCCCACGCCCGAATTCGGGGCCGTGATCTTGATGACCTCCGCGCCGAACTCGGCAAGCAGCCGGCCGCAGGTCGGCCCGGCCAGCACGATGCCGAGGTCAAGCACCCTGACTCCGTCAAGCGGCCGCTCCAGGTTCGGCTCGGGGCCAGCCGCCACATCCAGCGGCGGCAACCTGGCGAGCTCGGCGAGCACGGCCCGCGTGTCCGCGCCCGGGAGCTGGCGCGGCCTGATCACCGGAGCGGAGAACGCGCTGAGCGAGACCGGCAGGCCCGCGCACCACAGCGGGCCGAACTCGGGGTCCTCGACCTTCGTGACCGCCCGGGTGCACCGGGCGTGCTCGGTGCTGATCCACTCGGCCGGGGTACGCACGAAGCCGATGGCCGCTCCGGCGGCGTTCCCCAGCTGCTCCCACTCGGTCGCCGGCCGGGTCGCGAACAATTCGCGGAGCCGGGCGTGCAGCCGCTCGTTGACCTCCGGGCTGGCGTTCGCGGACAGGTCGAGCAGCTCGGGCTCGAACGAGCCGAGCAGGCCAGCCGCCCGGGCGAACCAGGAGAGGTGTCGCGCGCTGGAGGTGTCGAACTGGACGAACCGGCCGTCGCCGCAGCGATACGCGCCGGCCCCGCGCTGGTGAATGCCTCGTGGCGGACGCAGCCCCCGACCGTCTGCGTAGGCGCCGCTGTGGCCGATCAGGGTGAACATGGCGTCGAACAGCGGCACCTCGACTCGCTGGCCGCGCCCGGTACGCCACCGCGCGATCAGCGCCATGACGATGCTGCACGCCGCAAGGTACGCAGCAAAGCTCGAGGCGATCGGCAGCGCCGAGTAAGTCGGCCGGTCCCAGTCCCAGCCCGGCGGTTCCTCGCCGCGCCGCGGCTGGCAGTTCCCGGTGGCGGCCGCGACGATGCCCTCGAAGGCCCGCAGGCCTGCCCGCGGATCCCCGGCGCCGAAGCCGGGCAGCGAGCACACGATCAGGCCAGGGCACCGCGATTGCAGCGAATCGGTGTCGAGCCCCAGCCGCGCCAGCGTGCCCGGCCTGAAGTTCTCGATGACGACGTCGGCCGTCTCGGCCAGCCTCGTCGCGGCGCTGAGGTCATCGGGGTCCCTCAGATCCAGGATGACCCGCCGCTTTGCTCGGTTAAAGAACGCGTCGGCGACTCCCGCATACCGCGGGCCGCCAGGAGGGTCCACGTGAACCACGTCAGCGCCCTGGTCGGCCAGCAGCACCGCGGCGAGCGGCCCGGCCACGTACTGGCCGAAGTCGACGACCCGCAGGCCGGCCAGCGGACCCAGGGCCGTTCCCGGCGATCGTGTGCCCGGCCCGGAGTCCGGGCCGGGCACACGACTTGGACGAGCTGTCACTGCAAGCCGGCGGGAATCACGAAGCCGTTCGGCGGCCCGATCCAGCGGGCTATCGCCTTGAACACTCCCGGCGACGTGTTCTGGAAGAAGGAGTCCCTGTCGTTGCAGACCGCCGGAGCCTGCTTGAACGATCCGCAGACAAGTGACGGGGCGCCCTGCGGGACAGGGCCCTTGAAGGTCTTGGCGATGGTGTTGAGGCCGCTGGCCGTGATCGCCTTGTGCGCGACGAGCAGCTCGTCATCCCACTTGGCAATGGTCAGCATCTGGGCGAACGAGTCGGCAACCCAGGCATCGGCTGCGTAGGTCGCGTACTTGAACTGGTCGGCGACCGCCTTGAACGCGGCGATGCTCGGATCATCCGGGTCACCAGGCAGCGGGTTCGCGCTGGCGTAGTACCAGCCGGTCGGCAGCTGCCCGCCGTCGCCCTGCGCCGTGACGGTGGAGTCGCACGGCACGTTGGCCAGGACCGGCGTGGTGATGTTGAGCTGCTTGATGGCCTTGTAGATGTCGGAGCAGATCACCGGGCTCGGCGAATCGTTGATCACCAGGCCCGCGGTGGCCGCGCCGGACGCGATCAGTGGACCGGTCAGGTTCGTGTCGGTCGGGTCGAACCCGACGACCTTGACCGGGATGTGCTCGTACTTGAGCGCATCCTCGGTGATCTCGGCGTCCACGTTGCTGCCCGGCAGGTCCGGGTAGACGATCGCCACGCTCTTGGAGTGCAGGTACTGCTTGATGAACGTGGCGAGCGGCGCCTCCACGTGCGTCGCGTCGCCAAACAGGATGTAGCCGTCCTTGTAAGTGGTGTCGATGGGGCTCACCGATACGCCGAAGACCAGCACCTTGCCGGTCGGCGCGAGGGCGGACTCCATGGCCTGGTTTCCGATCGCGACGGCGCCAACCGACACGGCCTGGATGGCAGAGTTGTTGGCCATCTCCTGACCGCATGAGGCTGCGTTCGCAACCACATCGGGGATGAAGCAGGTAACGATCTTCACCGGGTGCCCGTCGATGCCGCCCGCGTCCTTGTTGATGTAGTCCTGGGCGATGATGGCGCCATCCGTCCACTCCGGAGCGATGTCAGAGCTGCCGCCCTGCTGGTTGATCACTCCGACCTCGATGGTCGACAGCTTCGAGTTGGCCGCTCCGGCGTGGCCGCCAATGAACGCCGAGTAGTCGGTGACCGGATGGTAATTGCCGAGCGCCGCGCTGCCCGTGCTGGGCGTGGTCGAGGGCGAGGTGCTTGACGGGCTGCTGGTCGTCGTGGTGCTGCTCGAGGAGCCGCATGCGGCAAGTCCGAGCGCCGCGGCCAGAACTAATGCTCCTATCCCAGCTGCTTTCGGGGCGATCATTGCTCTCCTTTCAATGCTGACGCGGACCCCGGGCGGGGTCCGTTCCGCGCTCGGCGCGTCAGCCAAACTGGGTGTGCGCCAGCCGAGACCTCCTAGCGGTAACGGGGTTTACGATGCCGACGGCATCATGTTGAACTTTGTATGATCGCCATACATCGTAACGGGGTGCTATCTCGTCGCAAGGAAGCCTTCCGGCTGGTAGAAGCGGTACGCAGACACACCGGGGGTTCCGGGGTTCGCCCCCGGATAAGGCAAGGTGATCAGTGGCTCGAGCCCCGCGCGGCGCGCGGTACGAAGTGATCGCGGTCCGCTACGGGACGCGGCTGACCACCAAGAGCGACGTCTTCCTGCACTTCGCCCGCTACGGCGAGCCGGACGCACAGCTGCGGATGGACTACTTTTTCTGGGTTGCCCGCAACGCCGACCGCACGGTGCTGATCGACTGTGGCTTCAACGAACGCAGCGGCGCGTCACGGGGCCGGACCATGCTGTGCCCGCCGCCGGCAGCACTGCGGCGGATCGGGATCGCGCCCGAAGACGTCGGACTGCTCATCGCCACGCACGCGCACTACGACCACATCGGCAACCTGGACGCGTTCCCGGCCGCCACCGTGATCGTCTCTGCCCGCGAGTACGACTTCTGGACCAGCCAGCTCGCCTCGCGGCCGCTCTTCGCGAGCGTTGCCGAAGCCGACGACATCTCCTCGCTCCG